>JAKIUH010000015.1 GCA_021647685.1 Bacteroidales bacterium | reverse complement strand
GCCAATGCCTATGTATTTAATGGGTATTTTAAATTGGTCGGAGATACCGATTGCTACACCGCCTTTTGCTGTTCCGTCAAGTTTTGTTAATGCAATGGCATTTACTTCGGTAGCTTTTGTAAATTCTTTAGCTTGTGCAAAGGCATTTTGACCGGTTGAGCCGTCTAAAACCAATAAAATTTCATGGGGTGCATCAGGAATGAGTTTTTGCATTACTTTTTTAATTTTACTTAACTCATTCATTAAGTTAATTTTATTATGCAAACGTCCGGCGGTATCAATAATTACAATATCTGCTTTGTTTTTTATGGCAGAGTCCAAGGTATCATAAGCAACAGATGCCGGATCGGAGCCCATTTTTTGCTTTACAATGGGAACACCTACTCTTTCTGACCAAATAACCAATTGTTCAACAGCTGCAGCACGAAAAGTATCGGCAGCACCCAAATAAACGTTTTTTCCGGCTTTTTTAAACATATTTGCCAGTTTACCGATGGTAGTGGTTTTGCCTACACCGTTTACTCCTACTACCATAATAACATAGGGTTTACCATCTTTACCTGAAAAAGAATTTTCATCTACTTTATTGGTGCTGGCTTCGTTTTCAATTAAGAGTGCTTCTATTTCTTCTTTCAATAATCTGTTTAGCTCATCAGTACCAAGATATTTGTCTTTTTTAACGCGTGCTTCAATACGGTCAATGATTTTTAATGTGGTATCTACTCCTACATCCGAGCTGATTAATACTTCTTCCAGCTCATCAAGAACATCATCATCAACCGTTGATTTACCGGCTACTGCACGTGAAAGTTTTTTAAAAACACTTTCTTTGGTTTTTTCAAGTCCTTTGTCTAAATCTTCTTTTTTATTGTCTTTTGAAAATAATCCGAAAACTGCCATTTTAAAATAGGTGTATTAGTTATTGGTAAATTAGTTATTGGTAAATTAGTATATTGAATAATGCCAAATTGTGCTGGGGCTTTAATTTCTAATTAACTAATTTCCAATTATCTTCTTGCTAATTTTATTTTGCGGCAAATATAATAAATATCCAAACAAAAAAAGCTCTCTACACACGGCAGAAAGCTTTTTATGCAATATTTTAAGCAAAAAAATTATTTTTTCTTAAACCAGTCTTTCACTTGGTCATTAGGAACCATAGCTTCTTTAAAGATATAAGCTCCGGTTTTCGGTGATTTAACCATCTTAATCACTTTAGAATAAGTTCTACCTTCACCTTTTTGTAATGTTGCAACTACTTTCTTAGCCATAATTTATTATTTTATTTCTCTATGTAGAGTATATTTTTTCAAAATCGGGTTATACTTTTTTAATTCAAGTCTTCCGGGGGTATTTTTTCTGTTTTTAGTAGTGATGTATCTTGAAGTTCCCGGCATACCACTCTCTTTATGTTCAGTACATTCTAAAATTACCTGAACTCTGTTACCTTTCTTTTTAGCCATTTTCTGTTTATTTTAAAAATTAATAACTTTTCAGATAACCTTTTTTAACGGCTTCGTCCAAAGTTTTTTTCAAACCGTTTTTATTAATGTTACGAATACCGGCAGCCGATATTTTTAAGGTGATCCATCTGTCTTCTTCCGGTAAATAAAATTTCTTTTTGAACAAATTCGGATAAAATTTTCTTTTTGTTCTTCTCTTTGAGTGCGAAACATTATTTCCGGTCATCAACTTTTTTCCTGTTATTTCACAAATTCTTGACATCGCTATAAAGTTTTACTTTTTTCTGAAAAATCGGTTTGCAAAAGTCGTTATTATTCTTTTAATTTTCAAATATTTCTTTAAATATTTTTATTGATTTTAAATATTTTTTTTCTTTAAATTGTATTTTGTTGATATTTAGTAGTTTGTGTTTATGTCGTTTTGCTGATTTTCTTTATTCATTATCGCTCAACTTCGGTTTATAGTTGCTACTTCCAGTTCATCGTAAAAAAGTATCCGGTCAATAATTTCACCAATACTGAAAACTGTGATTATTAACGGGTAGGAATATGATAAAATCAATAATATTCCCGTAAAAAAAATGCTTGCAATACGTAAAATTCGTAAATTTAGTTTAAACTTATTTTTAAAACCGGCTTTTAGACTTTGTTTTGCAAATAAGTACAATCGAAACATCATTATTATCAGTAACAGCCAATATAATTTTGAACTCATCAGATAATAGGATAATGAGAGAAATAATAGCTGTGCAGAATGTATTTTAGTTGTCCAATATAATTGTGCGGGCTGATAAAGTTTGTCTATTGACAAAATTAATAGTAAAGCTGTTAAAATAATAAACGGCTTAGGTATTTGTATTATCAACAAATCAATCAATATTAGCAGATAATAGACTGTGAAAAACAGAATCTCGCGGCTCAACCATGATTTTTTAACATTTAGCAGAGCACGCCACGCTCTTAAAGGTTTTCCCAGATGCAGACTGCTTAAAAAAGCAGCCATTGCACCCAAAGCTAAAAATAACAATTTTGTTTTTAGTTCCGCCTTGTTCAGAATATCTTGTGCGCTTATTGCAGTCATTACGGATATAATTAAGGTAAAAACCACCAAAGCCCATTCTTTTTTTGCCGTAATTTTAGGCTTTTGTTTTGCTTTGTGTCCGGATATTTCTGTACCTGAAAACAAACTTTTGTCAGTTTCAGGTGCTTTTTCTTTAATGGTTTCTTTAATAATTATAGACGGATAAGTATTTATGGGCGTTTCTAAATTTGATTTTATCTCATGCTTATCTATTTCATCAAATGAAAAATTGAGTGCACCCGTAGGGCACAAACTTGCACAGGCTGGTTCTTGATGATTAACAAGCCTTGCTTCGCAAAAATTGCACTTTTCAATTACACCTGCAAACGGATTGTATTTTGGTGCATCGTAAGGGCAATGCCATGTACAGTATTGACAACCGATACAAGCCTCTTGATGATGCAAAACTGCACCTGTAATGATACTGCGCGAATATGCCAATGCAGGACAATTATCCATGCAAACTGCATTTTCGCAATGATTGCACGACATAGACAAATAAAATAAAGGCAAATCAGGACGTTTTTGCGGATTGGACAAATGCACATTTCTCCATGTTTCAGGATGTTGAAATCCGTTTTCATTGATGCAGGCAATTACGCACGCTTCGCATCCTACACATTTGTTTTCATCAAATATAAAATAATTTGCACTCATATTTTTTCAATTTCTACCATGTTGTCATGGAAAGCCGTACCATGTCCCATATCGGTTTCTCTGCCTTTTGATAAAAGGTTTGGACTTCCTCCTTCTTTGTTCCAGTATCCGTTTACAATTACCACATTTCCGGGGCGAATACTGTAATCAAGTTTCGCTTTTATAAAAATTTCTCCACGTTTATTAAATACTCTTACCTTATCGTTTTCTTTAATACCACGCAATTTAGCATCTTTTGCACTGATAATCACTACCGGATACGGGTCAAGTGCTTTGATACTTTTTAAATTACCAAATTGCGAGTGTATTCTGTTTTTTGTATTTGGGCTCATCAAACTTAAAGGAAAAGGTTTTTGTTTTCCTTTTTGACCTTCTTGTAAAATCTCATAGGAAGGTAAAGGATTTACATTCCAAATCTTAACAGCTTGCTCCGAATAAAGTTCAATTTTACCCGATGGTGTTTTAAATTTCATGTCGGCAAAAGCTATTTCTTCCAGTCCGGGTGCTAAAACTGGTTGTTTTTTTAATTTTTCAAGAGACAAATTGCTGTATTTTTTTAGATATTTATTCAACCAATTTTCAATGGCAGTATCTTTGGGTTCAGGAATATTATTTTTTATTTCTTTTTCGTTAAAACCTAATTTTTTTGCAAGTAAATAATATATTTCTGTTTCGGGTTTTACTTCGCCGGCAGGTTCTATTACTTTTTGTTTTAATTGCACATAAGGATTCCAATACGAACCGATAATATCGCTTTGTTCAAACATGTTTTTTGCAGGCAGAATAATATCGGCTTCCATTGCCGTATCAGTCATAAATTGCTCTACTACAACTATATATTCTAATTTTTTGAATGCTTTAAGGGTTTGTTTGCTATCCGGATTTTGAGTTATAGGGTTTCCGCGTTCTACCCAAGCCATTTTTAGTTTGGGATTTTTTATTTCTAACATTTTTTCGCCTAAAAGTGCAGTTGGTATTGCTCTTCTAAACGGTTCATCTTTTTCCTTTTTGGGATAATAACTTTCAGGTTCTTTAACTGTATCAAAAACATAAGATTGTAAATTGGCATAATGCCAGCAAGCACCTTTTTTTCCTATATTTCCGGTAATAACCGATAGTGCTAATAGTGCACGTGTTGTTTGTCCTCCGTTAGTATAACGTTGCATACCGTATCCGGCAATTAATGTCATGGGTTTTATGTTCCCAATGTATTCTGCTAATTTTTCGATAAAACTAACCGGCACACCACATTCTTTGCTTGCACCTTGAATATTTATTTTTTCAAGGCTTTTAACAAATTTATCAAAACCAAAAACATAATTTTGGATAAACTCTTTATCATGATAATTTTTTTGAATGATTATTTTGGCTGTAGCCAATGCTAATATAGCATCTGTTCCGGGAATTGGCTGTATCAGCATGTCTGCACGTTCGGACGAAGGTGTTCTGCGGGGGTTAATCACAACGAGTTTTGCACCTTTTCTTTGGGCTTTTTCAATGGGTATCATTTCATGTATATTGCTCTCGGCAGGATTTTTTCCCCACAGAACAATTAGTTCTGCGTTTTCTAAATCCCAAGGTACATTGTGTTTGTTTTCGCCTAAAGTAAGCCGTGTGGCTTCCAGTCCTGCCGGCCAGCAAAGGTTTCCGTAAACTGTAGTGGTGCCGCCGTATAATCTCCAGAAATTATAACTTACCTCATTCAGTAATCCCGACATTCCGCTTGCTGCATAAAATAGTACTGAATGACTTCCGTATTTTGATTTAAAATAATTAAGTTTTTCTGAAATAATTGAAAGGGCTTTATCCCAAGAAATTTGAATAAATTCACCTTTAATTTTTTGTAGCGGATATAATATACGTTCATTTGAATTTGCTCTTTCCAAATAACTTAATCCTTTTAAACAGATACCTTCGGGTGTTGATTTATTAAGTGCTTGTGGCTCTATTTTTTTTATTTTATTGTTTTCAACAATAACTTTAAATGAACATGTACTGTAACAGTTCCGCGGACAAGCTGTATTATAGGTTTTCATTGCTGTTGTATGGTATCTTTTTATTATTGCCAAATATATAAATATTATTGAATTTTATTCAGAACCCAATCTTATATCATTGGTTTAAATTCAAAAATCCTTATACATTTGCAAATACGTATTTATTAAGATGATTACAGAATTTATTTTACAATACGATATTCATTCATGGCAAATACTTACAATTGTATTTGTTGCCGGTTTTTTAGCAGGATTTATCAATACTTTTGCAGGAAGTGGCACTGCCATTAATTATTTTTTATTTTCTGTATTGGGAATGCCTATAAATACAGCAAGCGGAACTGTACGCTTGGGTGTAATAATGCAGGCAATAACTACTTCGTATAGTTTTTACAAAGAAAAAAAATTAGATTTGGTAAAAGGTTTATACATTTCAATACCGGTTACTATTGGCTCAGTAATTGGTGCGGAAATTGCGGTAAACATTGATACCCATATTTTTGAAAAATTAATAGGTGTTGTTTTAAGCATCATGTTGTTTTTTCTTTTCTACAATCCGGACCGGTGGATACACGGAAAAAAAATATTAAGTACCCGAAAAGTAACTTTCGGACACATACTTATTTATTTTTTATTAGGAATTTACGGCGGTTTTTTGCATATTGGTTTTGGTATTTTTATGATTGCGGCACTGGTTTGGATATCGGGCTATGATTTGGTAAAAGCAGCTGCCATTAAAATTTTTGTGGTTTTAATTTATACCCCTTTTGTATTTTGGGTATTTATGGCAAACGGACAAGTAGAATATATTATCGGTTTTGTTACCGGATTAGGAAATTTAACGGGAGGGATTCTTGCTTCTCTGTTTGCAGTTCGGTGGGGTGCCGGATTTGTTCGTTGGATATTAATAGGTGTATTGTTTCTATTCAGTTTAAAATTATTTGGTATTATTAATTTTTAAAATTATGCGAAATTTATTAATTATTGTATTCATATTCATTGCTTTTAGCGTTTCGGCACAGAAACACACTTCAAAAGACAGTATTCCGAATTATGAAAACAGTACACTATTCAATAGCGATGAATTATTAAATTTTGATTTAAAGGTCAATAAAAAATCATTATTTGCCGATGTCGGAGAGAAAAGATCATATCATAAAGCAAAAGTTTATTATTCTGATACATCCGGTGATACGGTAAAGTTAAAGATTAAAGTTCAGACAAGAGGAAATTTCAGAAGAAATCCGGATAATTGTAAGTTTCCGCCTTTAAAATTTAAAATTCCTAAAAAAGTACGTTGGGGAAATAATATTTTTTCGGGACAAGCGCGTTTAAAGTTAGTAGTACCGTGTTTTTCTAAAAACGATAATTATCAAGAATTGGTAATAAAGGAGTATTTGGTTTATAAAATGTATAATTTGTTTACCGATTACAGTTACAGGGTTCGTTTGGCACATATTAATTTAATTGATAGTGCAGAAAATAAAAAGCTGTTTGATTTTTACGGTTTTTTTATTGAGGAAACGGGGCAAATGGCAAAGCGCAATAATGGAAAAGTTCTAAAACTGAATAATTTCCGGCAACAAAGCATGAATCAGGAACAAATGACTGAATTGGCTGTTTTTCAATATATGATTAGTAATACTGATTGGGCACTGTCAAAACTACATAATGTAAAGCTGTTATTTGTGAATAATAATCCTGTTCCGATTGCCGTTCCTTATGATTTTGATTGGAGTGGTTTTGTAAATGCACCTTATGCAGTGCCTTCACCAAAAATTGGAACAAATCACGTTAGGCAAAGAGTTTACAGAGGCTATGAGCGACCAATAGATGAATTGAACCTTATTTTTGAAGAGTTTAACGAGAAAAAAGACAGGATTTATAATTTGATTAATAATGATATTTATCTGAGTGTCAAGACGAAACAGGATTTGATAAAGTTTTTATCCGGTTTTTATAAAACAATCAACAATCAGGAAGAAATAAAAAGTGTTTTTGTTAAAAATGCACGCAAATAAAAACAAAAATATTTGTAACTTTGTTTTGGTTTGGTTTTTGGTGAATGTTCTGTACCAAATTCAACTTAAATATAAGTAATGTCTGATACAAAAAAAATAAATATATTCATTATTGAGGATGATTTTGTATTCATCGAAATTCTTGTTAATCTTTTGGAAGAGCTTAAAGCCGATTATCAGGTAAAAGGAATTGACTTACAAATTCAAACCTTTTACAGTACGAAAGAGGCAGGATATGAACTTGCACAAAAACCGGAAATTGTTTTATTGGATTATTTTTTAATGGACGATGAATTGCAAGCCGATACAGGTGATAAGATACTGGATGTTATTAGAGAACATTATCCGCAAATATAAGTGGTGGTTGTTTCCGGTCAAGAAAACCCAAAAGTTAAGCAAGATTTATTAGAAAAAGGAGCAGTTGCTTATTTAGGTAAAGATAAAGAATCTTTGGGCAAAATTAAACCTTTAATTGCATCTTTAATTAATAACAAATTAAATCCTGAATAAGGTTTTTATGTGCAGATAATTACTTTAATATTAATCTCGATAAACTTTTGATTTACAGCTAAATACATATTGAGTATTTAACTTTAAACATTAGCAAGATGAAAACATCAATAAAAATAATAAAAAGTTTATTTGTAGTATTTTTGATTACTTTGATTTCTTGCAATAAGGATAAAGTTAATCCGGACGGTTCAGTCTGTTTATTAACACGAATTACTAAACCCGAAGGAGAAACCGGAGGAACAATTTCTTATATTATTGAATATAATGAAAATAAAAAGCCAATCAGATATTATGAAGCGGAAAATACCAATAATTATACTTCAATAAATTATGTTGATAACCAAATTGACAATGTTATAAAATATCAAAATGGTACTCTTTCGGCTAAATATACTTATGATTGGACGAGTGATTCTGTAAGTATTTTAGTACAAAATTTTTATAAGGCTGCTTATTTTGAAAAAATTGTTTATCAATTAGATGAAAATGGTCTTCCAAAGATTGGACAATGGTATTGGCAAAATACCGATGGGACTTGGCAAAAAGCATATCATTTTGTGTATCAATGGGAAAACAACAATCTGGTACAGAGTGAATATTGGCTTACCGATAAAGTATATACGAAAATATTTGAATACGATGATAAATTTAATGTATATGAATCATTAAGCTGGTTTTACGGAATTGAAACTTTGAGTAAAAACAATATTGTTAAAGAAACCATAACTTATAATCAGGGCGGAACACCTGATGTTACGGAATACAGCTATCAATATAATGAAAAGGGCTATCCATATAGTTTATCTAAAAAATACAGCAATAATAGTACAGAGGAAATTTCTTTTGAATACTTCTGCAATTAGTGTTTTTTAAACTATTAGTAGGAAAATGATATCTACTACGGCACTATCCTGAAAAACGCTAAACATTCTAACATTTATTTATAAAAATAATCGGTACAAATGCAAGTTTTTAAATTAACTAAACCATATCTTCATGCAATTAAGCAAAATAATTTAAGCTGCCCACAGGCAGGTCATCTTTCAAGTTTTTCTTATTTTGTAGTATTTATTTAATTATTTATCTAATGAATACAAACAAATTAATTTGATATTTGCGGATTTTAGGGTATAATTGAAAAACTAACTTTTTAGTCTCAATTCATATAATAATTTTAATTTTATTTCCGTTATGCGATAAAGTTTAATAATAATATTGTATTTCTTTTTAAGAATTTAGGTAAAAAAATTTTATAAATACAATTTTTTTATATATTTGCGCAAATTTTCTAACATGTAAAAAATAATAGAATATGTATTGGACCTTAGAATTGGCTTCAAAATTAGAAGATGCACCTTGGCCGGCTACAAAAGAAGAGTTAATTGATTTTGCAATTCGGTCGGGTTCACCATTAGAGGTAATTGAAAATCTTCAAGAAATTGAAGATGAGGGAGAAACTTATGAGAGTATTGAAGACATTTGGCCTGATTATCCGAGTAAGGATGATTTTTTCTTTAACGAAGACGAATACTAAAAACTGATAAAGAAGCTGTCCAATCGGGCAGCTTTTGTTTTTTATTATACTTTCTATTTAATATAGTTCAATTTTTTGTGAAAAGCTTTCTTTTTATATTGTTATATTTTGGGGCATTTACTGTTAAACTAATCGCCCAGCCTGATACTGGGCTTGTCTATGTACACTCCGGTAGCTTTAAAATGGGAAGCAAACATGGCGAACCCGATGAACAACCGGTTCATAAAGTAAAAATATCCGGTTTTTACATAGGAAAATATGAAGTAACTAATCGTGAGTTTGTTGAATTTTTAAATAGTAATGGAAATCAATTTGAGCATAATGTACTTTGGATAAATACCGATGGGCATTGGCGCAATTTGCAATGCAGAATTAAAGAAAAAGACAAAAAGTTTTTTGTAGAAAAGGCATATGAAGATTATCCCGTTAATTTTGTAAGTTGGTACGGTGCAAATGCTTATTGCAAGTGGAAAGGCGGCAGGCTGCCAACAGAAGCGGAATGGGAATATATTGTAAAAAAATTTCCGGTGCTTACCGATAGTCTTGATCGTCATAGTTGGCATTCCGCTAACTCGGGTAATAAAATTCATAAAATTGCTCAAACAAAACCAAACAGTTTGGGAATATATGATTTGCAAGGCAACCTTTGGGAGTGGTGTGCCGATTGGTACGATAATCGTTTTTATGAAACAGCTAAACGAAAAGACCCTGTAAACAATATACCTAATGATTATAAAGTAATCCGTGGCGGCTCGTGGGCAAACGATAAATCAATGCTGAATATAAGCAATCGAAATGCCATAAAACCAAATATCAATAAAATCAATCTCGGGTTTAGAATTGCTTATGATGAATAATAACTACCAAATAATTTCTGAAGGTGGAATAAAATAAACTTTACATTCACTGATGATTTGATGATTTTTATAATCGGTAATTACAACTTTTATTGTATTTAAGCCTTTTTTAAGTTTCAATTCCAAAGGAATTGGAATATTGCAATCGGTTTCTTTTTGAAGATGTGCAAGGTTTCTTTTTATTTGATTAGCAAAAAGGGAGTCGTTAAAAAATACTTGTACGTTTTTTAAACTGCTTTTTGTTTTTACACAGGAATTTACCGTGTAAATTTCATGAGTGCTGGTAGCAACAGAATCTTGACTGAAACTTATCGTGGGTTGGTCTTCGTTTTTGAATTTTAATAAAGCAAAATCCCAGCCTCTACCTTGTGTATAAGTTGTTCCGGCAATTGCCAAACCGTTGTCTCTGGTTTCGATTACAGCATTAGGATAGTCCAAACTTTTTCTTGCAAATACATTTTCCCATAATACGTTTCCGGCAGAGTCGAGTTTAGTAACTGCAAAATCCGATGACATTTCTTTTCCTGAACGGGTAAAACCGGCAATAACAATACCGTTATCATAAGTAGTGCTTATGGAGGTTGCCTGATCCCAACGTCCCCAACTGATTGTTTTTTTCCATACTTCGTTTCCTTCTTGGTCTATTTTTAGAATTGCCACATCGTAGTCAATCACTGATGCTGCTCGGGTATAACCGGCTACATAAATATATCCGTCCAGACCTTCAATTAGAGTTGTAGCCACATCCCATTTATTAAAATGATAGGTATTATCCCATAAATCCTTACCCGAACTATCGGTTTTTGCCACCCAAAAAGACATGTAGGCATTACTTCTTTTACTTTGATAACCGCAAAAAGCTAAACCTTTGTCTGAAGTTTGGATAATGTCGTACGCATAATCTTTTCCGCTTCCTCCGTAACTGTTATCCCAAATTTTATTGCCGTTTTCATCTAATTTTAAAATCCATGCGTCTTCTTCAAAATCTTTGTTCGTTGAGCTAAAACCTGCTACTGCTAAACCTTTATCGTAAGTTTCAATTATACTGTAAGCACATTCATCTGCCACTCCGCCAAAGCTTTTGTCCCAAATTAATTTTCCTTCCGGGCTTATTTTTAAAATCCACATTTCGCGTTCACTTAAAAATTCTTTTACCGAGTATCCTGCAAGCACAAGATTTGAATCAGAAGTAACTGCTATAGAGCGAGCTTCTGAAATAGGGCGGGCTTTAAAAGTTTTGCCCCAAATTGCCTGCCCGTTTTCATCTACACTAATTATCCATAGATGTTTTTCCTGTTTTTTTGTGTAACCGCCTAAAATTAGGTCGCCGTTGTGGTTTTCAATGATGCAAAAAGCTTCATCCCTTGCATCTCCCCCATAAGTTTGTGCCCAATCCAATTTATATTGTGCATCAATTCCGGAAACAAACAGGAAGCTTAACAGTGAAATCAAACATAATTTTATTATTTGTTTTCTTTCTTTTTTTATGTAATTATTTGTGTGCAAATGCTTTAAGTTTATTCTTTGGTTTCAAACTCAAATTTATGATAAATGTTTCAATTTCAATGCCAAGTTCTAAATTTTTATTGAATTTTAAAATTTTATAGCTTAGTATAAGTTTGTTTTATAATAGTTTACAAATAGTAAAGAATATTGTTTGAAACTCTTAAAAAATTAGCCAAGGAATATTTTTTTGAATAAACATTTTTTTATATATTGCCAAACATCAAAGAATATAGGTTATGGCTAAAAAGAAATTTCAATTAGAGTTTACTTTAAATACATCCCCTAAATTACTTTATTCACGTTTAAGTACGCCCAGCGGGCTTTCTGAATGGTTTGCAGATAATGTGCAATTAGATGGAAAAAACTTTGTTTTCTTTTGGGACAATGCAGAACAGGTAGCTAAATTATTGATGAAAAAAGCCAATGAATATATTCGTTTTCAATGGGAAGATGAAGATTCTGACACTTTTTTTGAATTTAGAATCACAAAAGATGAACTTACCGGTGATGTTGCCTTAATAATTTCAGATTTTGCCGAAGAAGATGAAATTGAGGACGCTACTGATTTGTGGGAGAGTCAGGTGAATGATTTGCGCAGGGCAATTGGTTTGTAGCACTTGAAAAATTGAAGAACGCTCTTTTTTAATCATTATTTTTGTATGCATATCTGATAATTGCTTATTGGATGTTTCCAATTATCTGATAATCTGTATATCCAGTCTGCAGAAAGGTAGATAAATTCTCCAATTATCCTATTTTCAATAATTGACATCGTATTTTATCCTGATAAAAATCATTGTTGCCAAACATGTATTTAATTTACTTCCTTTCATACTATAATCAAAAGTTTTTGCGTAATTTTGCATAAAAATATAAAGTATCTAAAAACTTAATAATCATGGATTTATTAAATCAGATAAAAGAAAATGCAAAATCGCATAATAAGCACATTGTTTTGCCCGAAGGAACAGAAGAAAGAACCTTAAAAGCTGCCGATCAGGTTATTGCAGAAGGTATTGCTCAAATTTCTCTATTGGGAAATCCTGCCGAAATAAAATCAATGGCTAAAAACTTGAATTTGAAAAATATCGAAAAAGCACAAATTATTGACCCTTTAAGCCATCCTAAAAAAGAAGAATACATTGATTTAATGGTTGAAATTCGTAAAAAGAAAGGACTGACAAAAGAGGATGCTGCCAAGTTAATTGAAGACCCTTTATACCTGAGTGTTTTAATGATTAAAAACGGAGATGCAGATGGAGAAGTTGCCGGAGCACGTAATGCAACCGGTGATGTGCTGCGTCCGGCTTTTCAATATGTAAAAACAGCTCCCGGTATTAGTGTGGTTTCCGGTGCTTTTTTAATGATTTTGCCTAAAAAAGAATTTGGGAATGATGGTTTAATGGTTTTTGCCGATTGTGCAGTACATCCAAATCCAACCGACAAAGAACTTGCCGAAATTGCTGTTGCAACTGCAAAAACAACCCGTGCCATTGCAAAAATGGAACCGCGCGTAGCGATGCTTAGTTTTTCAACTAAAGGAAGTGCCAAGCACGAAATGGTTGATAAAGTAGTAAATGCTACAAAAATGGCAAAAGAAATGATGCCTGATTTACAAATTGATGGAGAATTGCAAGCCGATGCTGCAATAGTTGAAGCTATTGGGAAGAAAAAAGCTCCGGACAGTCCGATTGCTGGTAAAGCCAATGTTTTGGTTTTCCCAACTTTAGAAACAGGAAATATTGCATATAAATTGGTGCAGCGCATGGCAGATGCAGAAGCAATTGGACCTGTATTACAGGGAATGGCTGCACCGATTAATGATTTGTCCCGCGGATGTTCGGTAAGTGATATTGTTAATTTAATTGCAATTACTGCAAATCAAGCAGCAGGTTAAACTTATCTAATGTTATGTCAAGTATGTTGTGTCCTATAAGTTGAAGTTATTTTTGCCTTGTTCTACGCAAAAAGAACGAAACTTGGTGTGACTAAAACATGCTTGACTTGACACTAGGCATTCGATAAAAATAAAAATTGAGAAAAAAATATTATTTTATACAAATATGGAAGATTTAATCATAGAACAAATTGAAGATTATGCACTCGGCAAAAAAGAGCGTCCCAAAGCTCAATTTTCGCAAATTGGAGTGGTTGGTGCTGGAACTACGGGGCAAAGAATTATTTTAATGATTGCCACAAAAGGTATCGAAGTGGTTTTTCTGGACTTAAATGAAGAGATAATTCAACGTGCTTATGAGGAACTGGCAGAAGAATTGGACAACAGAATTGAACATTGGGGAATGACTGACGGTGATAAGCGTGCGGTTATGTCAAGAATCAGAGGAACAACTGATTATGCTGATTTTAAAGACTGCGATTTAGTTATTGAATCTATTTTGTCAAAACAACGAGAGTTTAGCTTGGATATTCGTAAAGCAGTTTTTCAAAAAATAGAAGAGCATGTTAGTCGTCATGCCATCATTGCTACTAATTCAACGACTACAGTAATTACCGAATTAGCTTCCGGAATTAAATATAAAGATCGTTGTTTAAGTCTGCATTTTTCAACAACGAATCCCGGAGCTAATATTGTTGAAGTGGTTAGGGGCTTGCATGCATCGGAAGATATTTGTCAATCGGTGCGTAAATTTGCTACTTTGATTGGTAAAATACCTATTCCTGTTGAAGAATCACCGGGTTTAATCAGTGTACGATTATTTGTTTCTTTGATTGGAGAAGCATGTGATGCGCTAATGGAAGGGGTTGCCAGCAAAGAAGATATTGATTTAACGATGCGTAATGGTTTAGGATTACCGCTCGGACCTTTTGAAATGGCTGATAAAATCGGTTTAGACAGAGTGGTACGCTGGATGGAAAATTTATATAGTGAGTTTGGGGATATGAAATATAAACCTTCGCCCTTAATCAAAAAATTGGTACGGGCTGAACGTTTAGGACGGAAAACTTGTATGGGATTTTATACTTATGATGCACACGGAAATAAAGTAACCGATATGCATAAAGTACAAGAATGCCATTAAACGGCAGAAAAATTAAAATTTAGATATAAAATATTAACTAAAAATTGATGTATTTCAATTAATAGTTTCATAAATTAGATATATAGATTATGAAAATAATGGTATTGAACTGCGGAAGTTCATCAATTAAATATCAACTTTTTAACATGACCGAACAATCGGTTATGGCAAAGGGTGTTGTAGAAAAAATAGGTTTGAAAGGAGCTTTTTTAAAACATGAAAAAAGCAATGGACAAAAAGTAAAGTTTGAAGGCGATATATTGGATCATCAAGGAGGTATTGAATATATTCTCGGGGTTCTTATTAGTGAAAAACACGGTTGTATTTCATCTTTGCAGGAGATTGATGCAGTAGGTCATCGAGTAGCGCATGGTGGAGAAAAATTTAAAGAAAGTGTTTTAATTGATGATGATGTACGAGAAGATATTAAAAAAGTCAGTGAATTAGCCCCTTTGCATAATCCGCATAATTATAAAGGTATTTTGGCAATGGATTTACTTTTGCCGGGTATTCCGCAAGTGGCTGTTTTTGATACTGCATTTCATCAATCAATGCCTGCAAAAGCATATATGTATGCCACTCCTTTTGCTTTATATAAAAAATATGGTATTCGTCGATATGGTTTTCATGGAACAAGTTATCGTTTTATTGCTGAAAAGGCTTGTAAAATTGCCGGTGTTGATATTCAAACACAAAAAATTGTGGCTTGCCATCTGGGAAATGGAGCATCAATTACGGCAATTAAGGGTGGAAAATCAGTAGATACATCAATGGGGCTGACTCCTGTTGAAGGTTTAATTATGGGAAGTCGTACCGGAGACCTTGATTTAGGAGCTTTATTATTCCTTATGGAGAAAGAAGAAATTGGTATTGAAACGGCACGTACATTAATTAATAAGCATAGCGGAATGATTGGAATAACCGGTGTTTCATCAGATATGCGCGAAATTGAGCAAGCTGCCGAAGAAGGTAATGAACGTGCTAAACTGGGACTGGATATGTACGTTTATCGAATTAAAAAATACATAGGTGCTTATACTGCGTCAATGGGCGGTATTGATATGTTGTTATTTACAGGTGGTATTGGCGAAAATGCCGATACACTGAGAAAAAATATAGTGAGTGGTTTTTCATACTTGGGTATGGAACTTGACGATAATAAAAACAAAGGCTTGCGAGGAAAAGATGCAATCATTAGTACGGATAGCTCAAAAGTTAAAATAATGGTTGTGCCTACTAATGAGGAGTTTGTAATAGCACAGGATACAATGAATATTATAAGCAACTAAGTTTTTTTGTTGAAAAACTTTTTTTTAAAAAAAACCAAACCAATAATAAATGTTTTCAAATTTAAAAGAACTTTTCAGTAAAGATAATAAAATTAAAAAAAAGAAACTGGCTCTTGCTGTTGCACAAGATGAACATGCCCTTCAAGCAGTAAAAGAGGCTTTTGAGGAAGGGATAATTGAGCCTGTATTAGTTGGCGATGCCGATGAAATAAAAAAAATTGCTGCCGGAATTAATTTTGAACTTTCATCTGTTCAAATTATTGATGAAAAAGATAAAATAAAGGCCGTTGAGGCAGCAGTTCGTTTAGTTAAAAATAACGAAGCTCAAATATTAATGAAAGGCAATATTGCAACGGCAAGCCTTCTTAAAGGGGTTTTAAACAAAGAATGGGGATTGCGTTCAGGTAAAATATTGTCGCATTTTGCATTATTCGAAATCTCAGGATACCATAAATTATTGGGTGTTACGGATGTTGCAATGAATATAGCTCCTGATTTAGAGACAAAAATTGCCATTCTCAACAACTCTGTACAGTATATGAATAAAATCGGGATTCTTAACCCTAAAGTGGCAGTTATATCAGCAGCAGAAACGGTTAATAAAAATATGCCTTCGAGTGTTGATGCTGCCATTATTGCAAAAATGTCAGAACGAAAACAAATTAACGGATGTATTGTTGATGGACCTTTGGCTTTGGATAATGCAATCAGTACAGAAAGTGCCAAGCATAAAGGAATTGTAAGTAATGTTGCCGGCGAAGCTGATTTGTTGTTGGTACCTAATATCGAATCGGGAAATGTATTGTATAAATCCTTGAGTTTTTTTGCGGATGTTAAAATTGCTGCAGTCATTCTTGGAGCTAAAGCTCCAATTGTACTTACATCAAGGTCTGATTCACATGATACAAAACAGAACAGTATTAAATTGGCAGCTCTTGGCGCATAAAATTTTGCTAATCGCACATAGATTATTATAAATGGAAAATATTAGAATATTAGCTATAAACCCGGGTTCTACATCTACAAAAATCGCTGTGTATCAGAATACAAATCCGGTTTTTCTTAAAAACATTAAACATACAAACAAGGAACTGAAAAAGTTTAAAACCCTTGCCGACCAGTTTGAGTTTCGTAAGGACATTATTATGAAAGAGCTGAAAAAGGCTGAAATTCAACTGGATTTAATCAGGGCAGTAGTAGGAAGGGGTGGTTTAATAAAACCTATTGAATCAGGTATTTACGAAGTAAACGACAATATGGTGCGCGACCTGATTGACACCACGCTGGGAGAGCATGCCAGTAATCTTGGAGGCTTGATTGCCCGCGAAATAGCCGGTAATTTAAAAGATGCCAAAGCATATATTGCCGACCCTGTTGTTGTTGATGAACTTTCACCCTTGGCAAGGGTTTCCGGACATCCTGCATTTCGAAGAAAATCAATCTTTCATGCCTTAAACCAAAAAGCCGTGGCGCGTTTGCATGCAAAATCGGTAATGCGTGCTTATGAGGATATGAATTTAATTGTTGTGCACATGGGAGGAGGAATTACGGTTGGTGCACACGAAAAAGGCAGAGTGATTGATGTGAATCAAGGTTTGGACGGGGAAGGTCCTTTTTCTCCTGAGCGGAGCGGCACATTGCCTGTAGGGGATTTGGTTAATATGTGTTTTAGCGGAATGTACACCAAAGAAAAAATTAAGAAGATGATTACCGGTGAAGGAGGTTTAGTTGCTTATTTGGGTACAAACAGTGCCTACGAAGTAGAAACACGTGCAATGGAAGGTGATGAAGAAGCTAAATTTTATTACGATGCAATGGCTTATCAGGTTGCTAAAACCATTGGTTCTATGTGCCCGGTGATGAAAGGTAATGTTGATGCGATTTTACTCACCGGCGGATTGGCAAATTCAAAATATTTTGTAAATAAAATTATTGAACGTGTGCACCGTATTGCTCCGGTTCATGTGTATCCGGGAGAAGATGAAATGCGTGCTTTAGCAATGAACGGTTTAATGGTTATTAAAGGTGAAATAAAACCAAAAGTGTACGATAAATAGTCTTCTTTAACTGTTTTCGTTAAATGGGAGAGTATCAACATCATTAGTAAATGGATTATCGAGATAAAGTTTTTATATCTGTTGCAGAAAACCTTAGTTTTTCAAAAGCTGCCGAAGAATTATTTATTAGTCAGCCGGCAGTAACAAATCATATCAAAGAATTAGAGATTAAATTAAATACTTCACTTTTTGAAAGAAAAGGCAATAAAATTTATTTGACACAGCCAGGTAAAATCGTTTATAATCATCTAAAACGGATAAGACAGTTATACAGGGAACTTGAATTTGACTTGGAAAGGTTAAATGACAGCTATAAAGGGACACTTCGTATTGGGGCAAGTTCAACCATATCGCAATACCTTATCCCAAAAGTTATTGCAGCTTTTCATAAGCGTTATCCGGAAATCAAACTTTACCTTTTAAATGGCAATTCATTTGAAATGGAACACAAACTTCTGGATAATGAAATTGATATGGCTTTGGTGGAAAATCAAGAATCGCAACAAAATATTCGCTATGTTGATTTTCTTGATGATGAACTTGTTATTGTTACTTCCTCAAACAGTGTGTACGCTAAACGTAAATTAATCTCTACAGCTGATTTTTATAATATTCCTGTTGTTTTAAGAGAGAAAGGTTCGGGGACGCTTCAAGTTATTGAAAAATCTTTGGAGAAATATAATATAAGTATAGACAAACTTCATATCTTAATCCATTTAGGAAGTACTGAAGCCATTAAGAATTTTTTGTTGGATTTTGATGGTATTGCACTCGTTTCAGAAAAATCCATTGAAAAAGAATTGCATTTAAAACAACTTGTTAAAATAAATATTAGAAATATATCCTTTCATCGTAAATTTCGAATTGCACTTAGGCAAGGACAGCCTTCTTCTGCCACGCAGCTTTTCATCAATTTTTTACATCAGTATAATTTTTAGTTATAGTGTATTAGTTTTTTGTATTTGTATCTGTTATAATTAAGGGTATTTTTGCCTTGGATTTTTCTTTAACAGATTTAAAATGAATTTAAACAAAAAACAAACAAATATTATTATAGGCATTGCCTTATTGATATGTTTCATGCCTTTTATTTCTCCAGCCTTTGCATTAATAATGGGAATTATTTTGTCATTATTGGGCGTTAAAAACGATAAAATAAACAAATATACTTCATTTTCATTAAAAGCATCCATTGTATTATTGGGGTTTGGAATGAATTTATCCTTAGTGATTAATGCTTCAATAACGGGATTTTATAATACGGCTATTTCGGTTTTATTTGTTCTGTTTTGGGGATATGTCTTAGCAAAAATACTAAAAGTTGATTCTAAAACAGCCACTTTGATATCTGTGGGTACTGCAATTTGTGGAGGAAGTGCAATTGCTGCGATTTCACCAGTAATTAATGCAAAGCATCACCAAACATCTTTTGCTTTAATTGTTGTTTTTGTTCTTAATGCCATTGCGCTAATTATTTTTCCTATAGTAGGTCATTATTTTCATTTAAACCAAGTAACTTTTGGTAATTGGGCGGCTATTGCAATTCATGATACAAGTTCCGTTGTGGGTGCTGGTGCAACCTATGGTGCCAAATCGCTTGAGGTAGCTACAACTGTTAAATTAATAAGAGCATTGTGGATTATTCCTTTATCAATTTTTATTGCTTTATTACAACAAGATAAAGCTTCGGATAAGCCTAAAGTTCCCTGGTTTATAGGGTTATTTATTTTAAGCATACTGATTGCTAACTTTTTTACGGCATATGCTAGTTTTTTTACCTATTTAAACTGGATTGGAAAGCGCGGAATGGTACTGGCTCTTTTTTTAATAGGTTCAAGTATGTCTTATTCTGCTATGAAAGATGCGGGACTCAGAAGTTTTCTGATGGGAATTTTATTATGGTTACTCATAGGAGTAAGTTCATTTATAGTACTTTATAATCAAATTTAGGGAAATAATTTAAACATTTTATATTATGACAACAATAATTTTAATTTTAGGATTTTTATTTGGGGCAATTTTGCAATATGCAAGACTAAATAAATATAACGTAATTAGCGGATTAGCTATACGCGAAAACTTTGCTGTGGCAAAAGCAATTGCAATTGCGATAGGAGTGGGAGCAATATTACTAAATATTGATATAGCACTTGGTTTTGCATCGTATCACGTAAAACCGTTTCTGATAGGAGGGATTGTCTTTGGTGGACTAATATTTGGTATGGGTATGGCTATTCTGGGATACTGTCCGGGTACATTGGCAGTCTCTATGGGTGAAGGTTCTATTGACGCATTAATAGGTATTTTAGGCGGATTATTAGGCGGTATTTCTTACACTTTTATCCTGCCATTTATTAAACCTGCTTTAGGAACTAATTTAGGCAGCCTTTCATTAAATTCTTTGCTTGGTACCAATATCTTATTTTTCATTCTTATTTTTATTATTGGTAGTGCTTTTATTCTTGCTTCGTTTTGGTTGCAAAAAATAGATAAAAATAAAGACAAAAAGTGGATTCTTTCCGGACTTGCATTAGCTGTATTAAATACAGTTGTTTTTGCTTCGGGAGTAACTAATCGTCCAATCGGAGCATCTACTGCTTTTCCGTATTTGGGTGATTTAATGACAAATTTTACGAATAATGACTACTTTAATAAAATTAAAATACCGGGTAATTGGGAAATTGTATTTTTATCAGGTGCATTTATTGCGGGAATCATTATTTCACTAATTAAAAAAGATTTTAAATTATCGCTTTTGCATACAAACTGGATAAAATATAAGGGCGCATCGAATAAAAAACGTATTTTCTGGGCATTTATTGGTGGTTTTATTTTAATATTTGGTGCACGTATGGCAGGAGGATGTACAAGCGGACATATTCTATCAGGCGGAATGCAACTGGCATTTAGTAGTTTAAGTTTTTCTGTTTTTGTTTTTATCGGATTATTGCTTACCGGAAAACTTTTTTATCAGACAAATAGAAGAAAATAATAAAGCCTTTTGTACGTTATAGACCTTAAATCTGCAAGTGTGTTCGCAGCAAAATGCCAAAAGCATATTAGTATTGGTGTAGCGCAGTTTTGAGACATGCAAACATATATTAGTTATGGTGAATATCAAAAAAACAAGCGTTCCCAATAATGAGCTGCTTCTGCTAGTGTCATGTCAAGTATGTTGTGTCGTATAAGTTGAAGTTATTTTTGTGTAGAACAAGGCAAAAATTTTTAGCATAGCAGTAGCTATGGTCAAAATTTTTAACAAAGTTCTGCGCAAAAAGAACGAAACTTGGTATGACTAAAATATGCTTGACATGATGCTAGTGGTCAGATAAGATTTGGGCTTTGCAGTAGAAGATAGTTGCGGATTTATGGTTAAATTAGGAGTACAGATATAATTTGCTATTAAAGTCAATTTTTGTAATTTCGTTGCCTGAACATATTTTTAACAACTTTCGACTATGAAAAAAATATTAATAATATTAACTGTTCTGATACTTCCTTTACAGGGATATAGTCAATATTATGAAAATAAGGAAAAAGAAAAGGAAAAAGCCTCCTTAATGGATAAAATTTATTTTGGCGGATATCTGGGATTGCAGTTTGGAACTTATACTTTAATTGATATATCGCCTTTGGTCGGATACAAAATTACCCCGAAATTTCATGCAGGTTTGCGCTTTACCTATCAATACAGTAAAACTGAGTATTACGGTAGCTCATATGAATCGTCCAGTTATGGAGGAAGTATTTTTTCGCGATTTTATATCTTAAAAAACTTATATGCCCAAGCAGAAGCAGAATACCTGAATATTGAGTATCTGGATCAAAACATGCAAAAAACACGTATGTGGATTGACAGTTATTATGTTGGCGGAGGATATTTTCAACCTTTTGGTAAACGCGGTGGTATGTATTTTACTATTTTATGGAACTTGAATCAAAATCAGTTTTCTCCATACGATAATCCTGTAATGCGTATTGGCTTTACTTTTTAATCTCTCTTTTTTATTAGCAAATTTAACAAATGTTATATTTGTCTTTATCTTGTAAAAAAGGCAGATTTTTTCGTGTTTTCTTTAATTCATCAAGCGAAAGTGCAATTGTTTCCACACTTTCTTCATTTGCTTTTGTTTTGCTGATTTTTTCTCCCATGGCATCATAAACAGCCGAATCACCACTATGAGGGTAGTTGTTCCCATCAAAACCAATTCTATTGATACCTGCTACATAGCTTTGGTTTTCAATAGCTCGTGCTTTGAGTAAAGTATTCCAATGAGCTACACGTTTTTCAGGCCAATTGGCTACGTAAATTAATAAATCATATTCATCTGTATTTCTACTCCATACAGGAAAACGTAAATCATAGCAAATTTGCGGGCGAATTTTCCAGCCTTTGTATTTTATTAATAAATTTTCCTTGCCTTGTTCGTAATATTTATCTTCACCTGCCATAGCAAAAAGGTGTCGTTTATCATAGTATTCTATCCCTTGTTCCGATACAAATAAAAAACGGTTGTAAAACTTTTTATTTTCTTCAATAATAATACTTCCTGCAATTGCTGCCCCCGAACTTTTTGTCATAACTTTCATCCAAGATACTGTTTTTCCATTCATTGATTCGGCAAACTCTTCAGGTTTCATTGAAAAGCCGGTAGTAAACATTTCAGGCAAGATGATTAAATCCGTTTTGCCCGACAGATTTTCTATTTTATTTTGAAAATTATTCAGATTTTCCTCTTTATTTTCCCAAAACAGCTCAGTTTGAATAATGGATATTTTTAAAGTATTGTTCATAGCAATGTTTTATTCAATTGCAAATTTTTCAGGATGATAGCCCTTTTTATCTTTGTAATATTGTTTTATTTCATAAATATCTTTTTCCATATCGCCGGTAGGATAAAACATTTTACCCATACTGAGTTCTTTTTTGCCAAAATCAATGTATGCCAGACTTATAGGAACTTCAGCAGCCATTGCTATACGATAAAATCCGGTTTTCCAGTTTGGGTTTCTTTTGCGTGTGCCTTCCGGAGTAATCCCTAAAATAAACTCATCTTTTTGTTTAAAAAGTTTTACTACTTCGGCTACTACACCCCCGCTTTTTGATCGATCAATAGGTATTCCACCCCACATTTTAATAAACGGAGCAGTAAAAAGATTAAAAGCTTCTTTTTTTATTATTACTTTGGGTTTCACTCCCATAGCCCAATTTGCTAATTTTCCCATAAAGAAATCCAAATTACTTGTGTGAGGAACAATAATGGTAACATATTTTTTTTCTTTGGGAGCACCCCCAACTGTTTTCCAACCGATTAGCCAAAGAATAAAATCTGCGATTTTTTTTAACATCGTGTTTTATAAAGTTAAAAAATGCCATACAAAA
>JAKIUH010000014.1 GCA_021647685.1 Bacteroidales bacterium | reverse complement strand
ACTAATAGTTCTACTTGTTATTATTCCTAAATCAGTGGTAGTAAAGTTTATAGTATCTCCATAAGCCACTGGACTATCTATAGTATTAATTACAGGTATTAAAATAGCCGGAGATTCGCTAATTGCGGCAAATATTACTGAATCATCAACTCCTTGTATGCTCGATTTTGAGAACAATAATATGGTTTTTGAATATGCTTTACCTTACTTTTTTGATGAAGGTGCAACTATGTACAGTTACCGTTTGGAAGGAGACAGGCATCTGAATAAATGGTCAGGCTGGAGTAAAGAGACCAAAAAAGAATTAAGTAACTTGCACGAAGGTGATTATACTTTTTTTGTTAAAGCACGTAATGTTTTTGGCAAGGAGACAGTACCCTCTGCCTTCCGGTTTAAAATTCTTCCGCCTTGGTATCGGACTGTTTGGGCTTATCTATTTTATTTGTTTGTCGCCGTATTGTTTATTTGGCTACTTATTAAATTGAATACACGCCGGTTGATAAAAGAAAAAGAACGGCTTGAACGAATTGTAAAAGAACGAACCGCTGAAATTGAACAGCAAAAAGAAGAAATTCAAACTCAAGCTGAAAATTTAAAGGAGAGCAACAGCTTGCTTGAAGAAAGAAATGAAGAAATTAATCAACAAAAAGAAGAAATTCAAGCAATATTGGATAATCTGCAAGAAGCTTATGAATCTATTACTTACATGAATGCTGAGCTGGCACGTGCAAATGAAGATATAAAAAAGACCAATAAAAAACTTACAGATAGCATACTTTATGCAAAAAGGATACAGTTTGCCGTACTTCCTTCGGAAAATTTTCTTGAAAAGCATTTTTCAGAATATTTTATTTTCTTTAAACCTAAAGATATTGTGAGTGGTGATTTTTATTGGTTTAGAGAGCTTGATAATTATTTGTTGATTGCTGTTGCCGATGGAACAGGTCATGGTGTTCCCGGTGCTTTCATTAGTATGATGGGTACTACGTATTTGAACGAAATTACGCTTAGAACTGATTTAAAGAAAGCCAGCGATGTATTGAACGTTTTGCGTGATGAGGTGGCAAATATGCTAAAAACTGATGATGATATTGAAAGTCGCGATGGTATGGACATTGCTTTTTGTGCTTTAAACAAAGATACACTTGAATTGCAATATTCCGGTGCTCATCATCCTCTGTATTTGTTTCGAGACGGTGAGTTTACCATTATTGAAGGAGACAGAATGCCTATAGGTCTTACGCGTCGGGAAAAAGACTTTACAAATCACCATATACAACTTCAAAAAGGCGATACTCTATATATGTTTAGCGATGGTTTTGCCGATCAATTTGGTGGCGAAGACGGAAGAAAATATCTGATTAAACGTTTTAAACAACTTTTGAAGATGATTCATAGAGAAAGTATGGAACATCAAAGGGAAGTGTTAGAAAATGAATACAATGTTTGGAAAGGTACATTTGATCAAGTGGACGATATTTTAATTATTGGTTTAAGGATATAATTAAAAATAACCGAACATGGTTTAAAACCGGAACTTTAATTGAAACTTTAACTCAGAAATGTAATTTCCGTCCAACTCATTCAATGCAGAACCAATTACGTTTTTGTCTGCATAGTAGTAATGTGCATAACGCACATAAACATTTAAAAAGTTTGCTGCTTTGTATTTCAACATTAAATATACGCGTGTTCCTTTATTAAAATATGCGGGAATTGAAAAGTTATACAATAAATCATTCTCGTAAGCATAAAGTCGTGCATTATAGGTTGCATCAAAAATGGCAAAACGAAAATTGACACTTAAAGGAAAATTAAAAGAATAATTTACATCTTGATAAGCCATAAAACCTGTTTCGATACTGTCGGCATTAAAAATGGAAAACTCTATGCGATTACGCAAACTAAGGTGCCTGTTTATACGATAAGCTATATGATAACGAAAATACTGTTTTTGTTGTTCCTCCAAAGGACGGATACCTATATAATCACCTGAGATATTGTGCATTTTTGTTTCGTTTTTCCAACGAAAATACATATTCACATCATATCCGGCATGATAATCAATTTGTAAAAAGTAATCGTTACCGTATGAAGGGGCGCTAATGCCGTAACGCAACCACGGAAAACGGTAAACATCAGCATAAGCCGATATTTGAATATTTCTTACAGGATGAAACGTTAAACCATAGTACCAACCTGTTTCGTTACTGTTTTTGCTGCCTTCGGCAAAAGAACTGCCGTACAATGCATGAAATTCTGCTTGGTAATACCTTTGCATTACCGAAAGGGATAATTGCGGAACAATACTTAACAATAATCCGTTAAGTGTGGCAACAGCACCGTTTGCCGACATTCCTGTTTCACCAAAAAAACTAAATTTTTGAAAAAAGAATTGATAATCAATACTATAATTAGAATTGTTGTTTCCTGTTAAATCAAAAAGTTTGTAAGGTTTTGTCGATTGTTCAATGTTTTTACTAAACTGATAGGCTATATAGTTTGCTCCCAATTTGTAATTTTTGCCTTTATAAGTAATGTTTGAGCCGTAAACAATTTCGTTTATGGCTTTTCTGTCATTAATTTCTGCTAATGTACGGTGATAGCCTGTATTTAAAATAGTGGTAATTACATCTTCTTGTGTCAAAGTGTCGGTACTTGTTAAATTGGCATCAATGTTTTTATTAGAGTAAAATCCGCTAATTTCAAAATTACCCATATTAATAGTAGTACCACCGCCACGCATAAATAGGTTTTCGTTGGTAGAAGTATATCGGCGCAAGCCTTGATTTTTTTTACGGATATTTTGTGTTTCAGAGGATTTCCCTAAGCTGAATCCTGACCAAGCGATTAATCCTTGACCAAAATTTACTTGATAATCACCTACGGTAATGTTTTTAAAAGCACCAAAATTGTTCAGTTGTAAATGAGCAGAATAAAAATCAAAACCATAATTCGTAAATGGCTCGCCGGGATCTTTTTCGGCGGTAATCCCTGCAAAAATACGATCTTTATAATTGAACCGGTAGCGATTTAGAAATTTGAAACGATTGCCTTGATAAACCGAATTGGGTTTTTCGAACAAAATACTGTCTGCTACATCTTGATAGCCTTTTTGTGTTTGCAAAACAAAGCGTGTTTCGGTTAAAACCAAATGCTTACCGCGATGAACTACTTTTTTCATGGATATTTTCTCTTGTGAGCGAACCGGTGCTACCCTGACAAAGGGTAAAATATCCCGAATGGTTTTATCAGAAAATCCGTCAATTAATTGTAGTTCATAAATAGTTTGCATTTGCCCTACAGAACGTATGTATTTATGCAAGTTTTCTATTTGTATTTCATCTAAGAGGTGCAGTTTTTCAAGTTCTTCGGTGGTGGCAATATTCAAATTTAACGGATTTTCAAGATAATAATTCAGGTCTTCTACTAAAGTTGAAAAATCAGCATTTTCTGCACCGGTTTTACTAACAATTTGTTCTATCAAATCATCAATAACCGGATTTTGGGCATGACTCCAATGATGAAATAATATAAGAAACGAATAAATAAATATAAGTCTTTTTATTAATAATGTTTTTGACATTAATTTTTTTAAGTGTGATAATTTTTACAAGTATATTTATTTGTTATCAATATCTATATCAAAATCAAACTTATCAAGTGATTTTAGATAATTAAGCTGCTTTTCAGTAATGCCGGTAACATCTAAAATCTCTTTATCTGAAAAGCCTTTTTTTAGCATTGAAAAAGCTACTTTAATTACTCCTTTTTCAATACCTTTTTCAATACCTTCTTCAACGCCTTGGTTATAAAGTTTTAACCCTGTTGAAATAAACTTTTCTTTTGCTTTATGTGATACTGTTTCCATTGTCTTTATTATTTTAGGTAATTCAATATTTGTTGATAAAATAATGTATGCAGAAACTTGTTCGAAAAATTTATCACCTTCTTCGGTGTCTAAAATTTCATTAATTCCTTTAAACACAGTATTTATTTCACGTAAAAATTTTTCAGGCGTAAAAATATTTTTTAAAACCAATAACGATATCCTTACCTGAATATTTTTAAAAATTTGTGTTATTTCATCATTACTTACAATATTTACATCAAAAAGCAAATATTCAAATTCAGGTATGTATTTATTTAAAAGCTCGTCTTTTATTTTGAAATATTCTGTAAATGATTTTTTCTGCCATTTCTTTTTCCCATGATACAAAATTATGGGGATTACCTGAGTTAATTTTTGTTTTTGTGATAATTGTGTTTGCCAAATGTTGAGCATATATCTGTTTAATTGAAAATGTGGATATTGCTCTGGCGAACTTTTATGTTCAAATAGTAAACTAATTTTAATTATTTGTTCTTTGTACCGGCAATTATAAACTAAATCTGAAAAGTTTGTTCTTAATTTTTCATCAATATATTCTGTACTGTCTAATTCTATTGTTTCTAAATTTAGTTTTTTAACAATTTCATCAGGTAAAATTTCAAATAAAAGTTCTTTAATGTTCTCTTTTTTTGAAAAAATTTTCTTGAAAAACTTATCATGCGAATATATTAGCTTATTATTCATACCGCCTTTTGCAAAGATACGATAATTTTATTTATTTTTTGATTTTTTAAAAGCATAATTTAAACTAATTGCCGGAGAATAGCCCAAAACCGGATGCTTTGAAAAAGCAATATCGGCTTTAAAAGTTTTAATTTGGTATCCGAAACCAAAAGAAAATATCATTGGATTTGTTGCCATTCCAAAACGAAAGAAAAATTGTTTATCTAAATCAAACTCCAATCCGCTTTTAAAAATCAAATCTTGTTCAATATCTTTTTCAAATTCAACGCTTAAAAGAGCTTTTTCGTAAAGCAGGTATCCGGCACCTACACGAAAAATCATAGGTATATAAATGTCTGTATAATCAGTATATTTACTACGCCAAAAATTAGAAATATGAGCAGCAATAAAAAAATTGTCTATTGGCTGTGTTAACAAACCGATTTCTCCGTAAGCCACACCACTTGCTCCGTATTCGCCTTCAATATGCGTATAAAGATAATTAATTTGCATGCCTGCCGATATTCTTTTTCCTAATTGCATGGCATAAGCTAAACCAATTTTGTTTTGATTAAATTTTGAATAACCAAAATACGTATAATTAAGACCAAATACACCGCTTTTGGTTGGTAATCCCATAGCAATAGTATTCGTGCCCAATTCTTTAATAAAATATGAATTGGTAAATCCTACACTTACGGTAATATCTTCTAAAGAAGATAAACCTGCTTGATTATTCAATTGCGCCCAATTGTCTTGATAAGTAAGTGATGCATTAGAAACTCCAATTGCGCGTCCTCCGAAAAAATCAACTTGTGATTTTAATGAGAAATTAAAAAATAGTAACAACAATATAAATATTTTACGCATGCCATAAAATTAAAAAAAAGTATGCACAAAGCAAGAGTACACACTTTTTTATTTAAGCTTAAATCTGCAAATATCAAATTAACTAGTTGATAGTCATCGGATGAATAATTAAAATAAAGTGAAAGAAACAATATAATAAGTAGTTGATAATTAGTGAATTCATCAGATAACTTTCAGTATTAGGAATATTCTGATTATTTTACAGAAGAAATTAAAAATCAGTTGGTTTTATATTCAAATTTCACTTCTTTTAATTCTTCATTGGCTTTAACAATTTTTTTCTCTAGACCGGCTTTATATTCTTTTACGGTTTGTAAGATTTTTTCATCACCTGTAGCCAGTATTTGTGCTGCCAAAATACCAGCATTCATTGCACCATCAAGACCAACTGTGGCGACCGGAATTCCCGGAGGCATTTGTAAAATGGATAAAATCGAATCCCAACCATCAATTGAAATCGAAGCTTTTATAGGTACTCCAATTACGGGTATCGGACTTAATGCCGCAATTACTCCCGGTAAATGTGCTGCTCCTCCTGCACCGGCAATGATTACACGAATACCTCGGTCATAAGCTCCTCTGGCAAAATCCATTGCTTGTTGTGGTGTACGGTGTGCCGATAAGGCATTTATTTCAAATGGAATTTTGAAATCATTTAAAATTTTTGCTGCTTTCTCCATAATGGGTAAGTCCGAAGTGCTCCCCATGATAATACTGACTAATGGCTCCATCTTATTTGATTTTAATGATTATAAATTATTAATTGCTAATTAATTTAATATGTCTGATAATTTGTGATTTGTTAGATGAATTTATTGATTATTAGTGCCTTAGTATGTGTTTTTTTTCTGTGCTAATCTAATTATTCATCAGATGACTTTTAATTTTTTAATCCGACACTTATGGATTTAAGATAATGCGCAATTTAATATAAATCTATTTTTGTACCTTTGCGTTTTTTATTAGCGGACAAATTTAGAGTAAAACTTACAAATGAGCAAAAGAGTTAAGATTTTAGACAAAGAATTTGATATTTTTATTCATCATGATCAAATTCAGGAAGCAATTGAAAAAGTGGCTAAGCGCCTTAATAATGATTTAGCCGGTAAAGATGTAATATTTTTGGGAATTTTAAATGGTGCATTTATGTTTGCGTCTGATCTGTATAAAAACATAAGTTTTCCATCGCAAATTTCTTTTTTGAAATTGGCATCTTATGTAGGCACTTCGTCAAGTGGTAAAGTAAAACGACTAATAGGTATCAATGAAGATATTCAAAATAAAACCGTAGTGGTTATTGAGGATATTATTGATACCGGATTTACCATGGAAAACATTATCAAGCAGTTAAAAGGATATGAACCTGCTGAAATCAAAATTGCTACTTTTCTTTTTAAACCCGATGCCTATCAAACAGGAAAACCGATTGATTATATCGGAATGGAAATCCCGAATGATTTTATCGTAGGTTATGGTTTGGATTATAATGGATATGGAAGAAATTTAAAACATATTTATAAAATTGTCGATTAGTTTGCTTGCGAAAAATATGCTGAATATTGTAATTTTTGGTGCTCCCGGTTCCGGTAAAGGTACACAATCCGGTTTATTTGTTCAAAAAATGGGTCTGGTGCATCTTTCAACAGGAAATATGCTGCGTGATGAGATGGCGCGTAGAACTGCTTTGGGTGAAAAAATTCGTAAAGGAATGGATGCGGGAGAATTTGTTAGTGATGAACAAGCCGCTCAATTATTAGTGGCAAATATGAACAGAAATAAGAGTGCAAAAGGTTTTGTCTTTGACGGATTTCCGCGTACTTTATCCCAAACGGAAATATTAGACCAAATTCTGAAAGAACGCAATACAAAACTTGATTTTGCTTTTTTATTGGATTTGCCTGCTGATATTGCTTTTGAACGTATTATGAAACGTGCTGTTGAGTTAAACAGAGGAGAAGATCAAAATCCGGAAACAGTACGTAAACGATTTACTATTTATCAGGAAAAAACCAAACCCGTTATTGATTTTTATCTAAAGCAAGGAAAATTGAAAATAATTGACGGAATGGGAACACCGGACGATATTTTTGAAAAAATCACAAAAGAAATTAAACTTGTTTTAGATTTTTAGAAACGACTCTAAAATCTTAAATTTTAAATAAAAATGGCTACATCAAACTTTGTAGATTACGTTAAAATATTTTGCCGTTCGGGTAATGGAGGTGCCGGTTCTGCACACTTTCTCCGGTCGCGAATGACTGCTAAAGGCGGACCCGATGGAGGCGATGGAGGCAGGGGAGGAGACATTATACTAAAAGGCAATAAACAGATGTGGACATTATTGCATTTAAAGTATCGAAAACATATTTTTGCCGGAAATGGTGGTAATGGACAAGGAAACTTGAAAACCGGTGCCGATGGTGAAGATATTTATTTAGAAGTTCCTATTGGTACGGTTGCCAAAGATGCCGAAACCGGTGAAATATTATTTGAGATTACAGAGGATGGCGAAGAACAAGTTTTGATGAAAGGTGGTCGCGGGGGCTTGGGTAATGCTAATTTTAAAACGGCTACCAACCAAGCACCACGTTATGCACAACCCGGAGAGGAAGGTGATGAAGGTTGGAAAATTCTTGAATTAAAAATTTTGGCGGATGTTGGTTTGGTAGGTTTTCCAAATGCAGGGAAATCAACTTTACTATCTACCATTTCAGCGGCAAAGCCTAAAATTGCCGATTACCCTTTTACTACTTTGGTTCCCAATCTTGGTATTGTGGCTTACCGGGATAGTAAATCGTTTGTAATGGCTGATATTCCCGGAATTATTGAAGGCGCATCGCAGGGCAAGGGATTAGGATTGAGATTTTTACGTCATATTGAACGAAATTCGGTACTTTTATTTATGGTACCTGCCGAAAACTTGGAAATTCGTAAAGAATATGAAATTTTGCTTAAAGAGTTGGAGCAATATAATCCTGAGTTATTGGATAAGAACAGGGTTTTAGCAATTACAAAATCGGATTTGCTGGATGAGGAACTAAAAGATGAGTTAAGTAAAGATTTGCCCGATTTACCCACTGTTTTTATTTCATCGGTGGCTCAACAGGGCTTACAAGAGTTAAAAGATATTTTGTGGATGGAAATTAATAAATAGCGGCTTTTTGAAAGTAATCTGATGAATTATTCATCTGATGACTTCCGTGGTGTTGCTTAACTTGATAAGATTACTATGCTGGAAAAACTTATTGAAATTGATACTCAACTATTTTTATTTTTGAACGGGATACATAGTCCTTTTTGGGATACAATTATGTGGTACACCAGTGCTACGGCAACTTGGGTGCCTTTATATGCTTTGGTATTGTTTTTTATATTCAAAGAATATAAATGGAAAGGTTTTGTGCCTTTGATATTTTTAGTTTTATTGGTTTTTGCAGCAGATAAAATATCGGTTCATGCTTTTAAAAATTTTTTTGAACGCCTGCGCCCTTGTCATAATCAGGATATTGCTAATTTAGTACATATTATAAGAGAACATTGTGGCGGACAATACGGTTTTGTATCATCGCATGCTGCCAATACTTTTGCTTTTGCAAGTTTTACTTCTTTATTTTTTAGAAATAAAAAATATACTTGGTTTATTTTTATTTGGGCGGCTTTTGTATCCTATAGTCGTATTTATTTGGGGGTTCATTATCCGGGAGATATTATGGGGGGTGCTTTGCTGGGATGGATAATCGGGTATTTGTTGTATCAACTCTATATACCTGCTTCTAAATACTTTAGAGTTAGTTAAAATTAGCATACTTAAGTATAAAATGTCCAACTTTTGTTTAAAATAAAAAGAATTTTTAAACTAAATTAAACGATTAAAAATATAACCGAATTTAAGGTTCAGGTTAAAGCCCTGTCCAAAAGCATTGTATTCATCCGAATAAGAAATACCATATCCAAACTTTAACTCAAAATTAATATGTTTTCCCCATGTGCGCTGCATACCAATATTTACCACTAAAAAATATCCGCTGTTTATATAGGTTATTTGGCGTTCAATAGGTTTAAATATATAAGCTGCTTGTAAGCTCAAAAAATCGACAGCATTGAATAAAAGTTTTTTTCCGTTTTTATATCGTGTTTTATAATTAAAGTACCAACGTCCTTCGGTAGCTATTGTAGGCGAAATAGCCCAACGGTATCCATAATTCATACCCCAACCCAATACTCCTCCCATTCCCAAATCGGAATAAAGTGAGACAAAAGGTGCCAAACGCTTTTCGTAGCTGAAATAAATACCTTGCAAACTAAGATTTAAACGATAGATATTGTCTTGTATGTATATATTTTCCGGCTTTTTCTGTTGAACTGTTTGAGCAAAAAGATGAGCCGTACTATTTAAAACAAAAAACAAAAGAATAAATAATTTTTGATACATAATTTTTATTTTTAGAAGTTTTTAATTATTTGGGTTTTATTAATTTCATAATTTTTAATTAACCCTGTAATTATTCCGTAATCGGCAAACCAATCCATAAGATTTTTCTCTTTGGATAAATTAGCCCTTAAATTAAAACACAAGGTGATAGTTTATCGTGTTTTGGTATTCATAACTCACTCCTACACCTGCCGCAAGTCATAGCCACAAAAACCAACTGTTAATGTTGTAAACAACCAAAACTATTGACCTGCTTTCTTAAATATCATAATTAGGGCTTGCTGAAAAGCTCAGATGTGCATCTATTTTGAAATTTTGAAGTGCAGATATATAAACACATCAAACAGAACAAAATACAAAAGAGGTGTGCAGCTGAGCAGCAAAAAACATTATGATTTGTATATAATAAATGCATACTTTTTCTGATATTTTAGTGAAAAACCTTACGTTTCAAAGCAATAATGCAAACATAAAACGCTGACTAATAATATATTTAGCGTTTTTTAGCAATCCCTAATTAGTGTGCGTCTATAAAGTCGAGAGTTTGTCTATAAAGTGCTTGATTTTTGAAAATTAAAGATTTTTGATGAATTTTTGTTTTTTTCGTTGCAGCAAATGCGTGTGTATTAGGCAAAACAAAAAAAGCAAAAAGACGTAAAAAGATTAATTTTCAATTCGATGACTTTATAGACAGACACAAATTAATCCTCCTTGTCAGGGAATAAACATATCATAAAATATTTTACTTACAAAATGATACGACACTTTTGATAAATTAAAATATCCTTTGTTTTTGTATTCATCTTTGCTTTGTGCAAAAGATATGATGATTCCAATATAAAGGCTATTAGTAACAGTCTTATTTGTTTCATTAAAACATTATAGCTATATCAAACGATACAGAGTTAGCTGTAAATTCATGTATGGGCTCAGGTTTGGGATAGCCAGATATATCAAACATTTTAGAATTGGCTACTAAACCTATTTGCATACTTAATGTCGGGCTTATATCAAATTTATAACCTATACCTAAATTAACTACCTGTCCTTTACTGTATCTATTATCTAAAGGTATTAAAGTTCCGATATTGAAATTCATATAAAAGCAATTTCCAAATCTTGAAAAATAAGCTCTTAAATCTATATAAGCAGGAAAGGTATGATGCTTAGGAACATTATAATAATCATATCCTATACCCACACCTGCTGATAACCAAGGAAAAATAAACCATCCGTTTATGGTTTCAAATCCAAAAGCCATTGAGTTGTTCTCTCTTATACTTTGCTCTGAGTTTCCAATACCTACAGATTCATCAAAGCGATGTACACTATGCAATGAAAATTTTGTAATATTAACAAAGCCTCTATTAGAAGAGTTTTGTGCTAATGCTTGATTTGAAAATAAAATTATGATAATAATTCTGCACAATATATATTTTTTCATTGTTGTTGATTTTTATAAGCAGAGTGAATGCAAAATTTACCCTGCTATATTAATAAATTACTTGCTATCTTCGTATATTAATCTACTTCCTTTCCAAATAGAACCATTTTTAGCAACTCCATAAATATCAATTTTAACATTCTTATAATCATACAAAGATTTAACAGATGGCCAACTCCAGTTAAAGCCTCCATTTGTAACATCTGTTGTCCATTTAAATGTTATTTGACCATTCCAATCAAAAATATTTGTAATTTTTCCTTTATTATAATTTATATTCTCCAAATTTACATAATTAATAATTGCTTTTTGAGAAGTAAAACCAATCATATTTATTTTTTTGGGTGTTGGTTTTCCTAGTTTCTTTCCTAGATCTTTTGCAAATCCCCATGCCTTATCCCAAAATAGTTTATTCATTTGAGCTGAAGTAACATTTACATTCTGATAACCAAAAAAAGGTAGGTTAATCCATAAGTTAACAATATTGTACTCATCTTGAAAAGGCATTTGAGGTAATTGGGGTTGCCCATTAAGGACTTTTAGGATGTGCATATTGCTATCATAAAATTTTCCTTGGTAAGCAATAAGAATTGGTAGTGTATTTTGTATATTTGGTACAGGCATTTCATATTCAAAGTAAATTTGCTTTAAACCCAAGCGTATTTCTTCAGTTTTTGTTGTCCAAAAAATACCGGCAGTTCTTTGCTGATACTTAACACTAACACCAATAGATGCACCAAAAATTAAATATTTTTGTTTCCAATATTTTGTTTTAACTCTATGCTTTTTATCATAATAATCTTCACAAATCCTTACTGTACCCAATATATTCCAAAATCCTTTTCGCTCCTCACACACAGGCAAACCATTAATAAAATCATCACCGTTAATACCTCCTGTTGAGCCGCCGGTATTTCCTCCGCCTCCTCCTATTGTACCTCCGCAATCCGGTTCCGGGATAAAACGCATTACATAAGCATTAACTGGTTGAGTGCCATATTCTTTAGTTTCTAAACCACAGGGGTCTATGGGGGCTATATTTTTTAAGTTTCTTTTATATTCAAGCTCTTCCAAATATTGATACATTTCATCAATATAATCAATACTACAAAAGTACAAACCTGTTTCAGTATATTTATAAATTGTGTCACCAACTTGTATCTCTCTATTCTCATTTAAAAGTGCAGCAAAAAAGTCATCACCAATCAGATTATCCTCATCATCAAGCTCTTCATTTTCAGAATTTTTAAAATTTTGAACTTTTTTGTTAGCATATTCCTGAATTAATTCATAATTAGTTTCATCAAAAAATGGCTTTAATGGCTTAAAACCTTTTTTGTAAAACTTTGACATCTTTTTTTGTAAAGCAGATACTCCTAACTTTTTTAAACCATTAATTGTATTCGACAATTGTTCAGAAGTGTTAAAATAAAGTCTTCCTTCTATAAATTCAGGTTCATTAGAATTAGATTCGTTTTTCAAAAGTGTTTCTTTTTGGCAAGAGTTAAAAATCAGACTAAAAAGAAAGATAAAAATTATCCCCCCCCATTTGTAAAGATTTGTTTACAAATGATTTTTTCATCAAATGTTTGTTGTTCATAATAAAAAGTTTTAGTTTATAAATTAATTTATTAAAGCACACAAAATTATTTGTATTGGTTTTAAGAAACAAAAAAAACAATATGATATATATCATAGCTTTTGGGGTAGGGTAAAATGGATTGAGATTGTATTATAATTTGGCGGTGTAGCTCAGTACTTTGTACTAAGGATTCTAATCTCGCATCAAAGAATTGTTGTACTATTTCACAGCACAGGAAAGCTGTGGTGCCTTATTCGTTTTCACGTTGTAGAATTAAGCACTTTTTTAATTCCATTCGTTCATCTAAACACATAAAATTACCTTTTATTGATATTTGTTCACCAAGTTTTACCGGTATTTTTATTTGTTTTTCAGTATTTATTAAGGTACAACTTACCTTAACGGGAATATGCTCTACATCAATATAAAGCACCATTTCGTTATTTTTATTTTTATAGGCTTCTTCAATTTTTCCGTTAAGTATAATATTCCTGCCAAGCATTGATAGTGCAGAATACCGGAAATTATGTTCTTGTTGATGCACCGGTTTATCTACGGCAAGGTAGTTTTTTTTGGCTTGGACATTGTAGCCCTGAAAAAAATAAAAACCAAGTACAACTCCTGTAGCAAATAATATTATGTAAAGCGATATTTTTTTCATTATTCTGTTAATTAATCTCTGTTTTTTACAATTTGTCTTATAAACTTTATTTTCTTTCCTGTATTTTTTGCATTTATTAAAGTTGCGTAATTCTTTATAAAAGAACTAATTACAAGCAATTTTGTTTTCACCTTTGATATTGCAAAATTGCTGCCAAACAAATTTTATTTAGTGTGGGTAATGTGCGAATTTGCTATTTTCGTATTAATAAAAAAGGTATTCTGATTTTCTATCTTATTCATTATGTTACTATAAGCTGAATTTTATATATTTTAATAATTTTTTTTACCGGATTTTTCAGTAAAAACAAAATGTAAAAAACATTTGTAATGCTGTAATGCAACTAAAACCGGTATTTATTTTGAACGCATAATAAAACAGTTCTGCAAGATAATATTATCTTCTTTCAGACCCAAACAAACTCCTTTTATGCGAATTTTTGAACCGTATTTCAGTGGTTTGGTAATTTGTTTATCGGAACGTACTAAATTACATTTTACGCCTGTCTTTTGATTTTTCTCACGTAAAATAATGGTGATTTCGTTTTTTTTGTTGCGGTAATATTCTGCAATAGTTCCTTCAACAATAAGCGCATTTCCTCGATACTTACGGTTGCCGTACTGGGTGCTTGATTGGTAATCGATAACTAGTTGTTTTGCCGTGACAGAAATTAATTCAGATTGTCTTCCTCCGCAACTGTTTATTATTAGAGCAATTAATAAAATAGTATAAATTCTTTTCATAGCCTGCTAAAATAAAACTTAAAACCTCACTTTAACATCTTTGGGCAATAATTTTTTTATTCGGTCAATTTCTTCATCGGGTAAATTATTATTTCTTAAATTCAGATACTCCAATTTTTGTATTTTATTTATATTATCAGGAATATGACTTAGTTTATTTGTTTTTAAATTTATTGACTTAATTTTTTTAAGTTTTATGAGAATCTCAGGAAATTTAGTAATTTCATTTTCGGCTAAATTAATGGTTTGCAACATTGCCAGTTTTGCAAATGTAGAAGGCAATTCCTTTATTTTATTTTCGCTTAAATCCCGCTCTTTTAATTTTGAAAGATTGCCAATTGCAGGGCTGAGTGCTTCAATCTCGTTTTTTTGCAAAAATAACTGTACCAAATTGTGCAGTTTCCCCAAAGGCGAAGGCAAGTTTCTTATTTTATTATCCGATAAATTCAATTCGCGCAAGTTTTTTAATTTCCCTAATGATGAAGGAATTTCTGTAAGTTCGTTTTTTGACAAATCAAGAATTTGCAAATCGTGCATATTTCCAAAATCTACGGGAACTGCTGTTAATCCAATATTTGAAAGATTAATTTGGCGCAAACTTTTTAAATCGCCTAAAGAGCCGGGTAATGATTTTAAAAGATGCTCATTATTGTCGTTCAACTGATTTTGAAGATACAGCATCTGTAAGGCACGTGCACTTCCCAAAGATGAAGGAATATTTTCCAATAAATTATCCGAGGCATCAAAGTAAGACAACATACTCATTTCTCCAATTTCTACCGGTAAATTTGTTAATTTATTGGCATGAACATCAAAAATTTTTAAATATTTTAAATTCCCAATGGAGTGCGGCAAGTTTTTTAAACGGTTTTCCGATAAATCAAAGCTTTGCAAATTAGTCAGATTACCAATACTTTCGGGTAATTCTTCCAGTTGGTTTTCCCAAAGGCTTAAATCGCTTAAATTTCTTAATTTTCCTATGGAAGCAGGTATTTTTTTTAACTGATTATCTCCCAAGGATAAGTTTTGTAAAAAACGTAAGTCGCCGATATTATCAGGGAGTTTTTCCAGTTGGTTTCCTTCCAAGTCGAGCATGATTAAATTTACCAGATTACTAATTTCTACCGGAAGTTTTTTTAATTTATTGTTGCCTAAGTTTATATATTGAAGATGTGTCAGATTTTGAATTTCAGGAGGAATGCTGTCGATATTATTTTGCCATAAATCAATAATTTGCAAATTAGGTAATTGTAAAATTTCCATAGGAAATTCATCTAATTGCATATCGCTCAGGTTGAGTTTATAAACCCTTTCGGGATTTTTTAATGCTTCGTGCAATGATAAAAATTCATCGGCATTTACCAAAGCATCTTCATCAAGCATTCCGTCTTGCGAGAAAATAAAAAAGTGAAAAGAAACCAGTAGTAGTAAGGTAAAAGTAATCTGCTTCATTATTCTTTGTATTTATAGGTTGTTTGTGCAAATATAGTTAATCTTGATAAAATATGTCAATAAATAGCCGAATGTTCAAAGAAATTGTTTAGTTCTGAATAATTCGGCGTTTTTTATTTCTTGCTATGTTTAAATTACCTGATATTAGTTATATAGAACTATTCAATAGCCATTGCTTTTATGTAAGGTAAAAATTATCTGCACAGATAATAGGCTTTTGCCAAAAAAATTATGAGCAATAATAATTTTTGATTAAAAGTATATTTAACATGATAAGTTGGATATAGATTAAGGATTAATCGCCTGTTTTTTAAATAAAATTAGCTTAAAATCATTAAAAATAAATACTTAAACTTTTAAATGTCGGTATATATTTATAAATTTGTTACTGATTTAATCTAATTATAACAAAAGAACAAAAGATGAACTGTATTGTAATTGACGATGACAAGGTTTCAAGATTATTGATTGAAAAATATAGTAAAAAGACTGATTTTCTTGAATTTAAAGGTGCTTATGATAATGCAATTGATGCACTCAATGACATGCAAACCGAGCATGATATTGATTTGATATTTTTAGATATTGAAATGCCTGAAATGAGCGGTGTTGAGTTTATCAAAACCTTAAAAAAATTACCGCAAATTATTGTAATATCTGCCAAAGATAAATACGCACTTGAAGCTATTGAATATGATGTGGTTGATTATCTTTTAAAGCCTATTTCATATACCCGCTTTTTTAAAGCAGCCGAAAAAGCACGTTCGCGTATTAAAGAAACCGATAGTGAATCGACTGCCGAAGACGGTATTTTTATCAAAAGCAGTTCTTCATCATTGGTGCGTTTAAAATATGAAGATATTTTATGGGTGGAGGCACTTGAAAATTATGTGATTATCAATACTTTTACAAATAAATACACCATTCATTTTACCATGAAGGCAATCATTAATAAATTACCGCCTAAAATGTTTGCACGTGTTCATCGTTCGTATATCGTAAACCTGACTAAAATTGAAATGATTGAAGACAATGCAATTATTATGAAAATAAAAGGCGAAACAAAAAGTATTCCTATTGCAAAATCCTACAAAGAAGATTTAATGAACCATATAAATATTATGACAAAATAGAATTTCTTCTTAAAATTTGTGCAAGCCGGAGACTAAATCCGGCTTTTTTAATAAACATGCTCTAAATTACCAACCTTAGGAACAACAAATTCGGTATTCAAATCAATTTGCAGTGCTTTTTCATTGGCAAAACTTGCTAATTTTTGCGTGTTCAAAATATTTTTTTCATAATATTTATAATCTTCTGCTCCGCTGTAATGTACTAAAAATGCTTTTTTTGCATTTATTTTTCTAACAAAATCAAATACCGATAAACTAAGCTCGTGTCCTGAATAACTTTCCGAAAGAAATTGATTAAAATATCCGTGAACAGTTTTGTTAAACTTCACCGGTAAATTAGGTCTTATCAGCCAATTTAGTTTATTTCCTTTGCTTTTTAACCAATCGTTTAAATATTTTGAGGGCGGTTCATTAATTAAATCGGGACGTAAAACAGACCAATGATTACTGTTGGGATAGGGGTAACGATTATTGGCATCGGTATAAACCACATCGCAATTTTGCAAATAACTATAATCAGCTTTACGTAGTAAAGGCAATAAAATATCACCGGTAAACAATATTTTTTTATTCCGGTATTCAAAAAGCAACATTCCGGCTCCTGCTGCACTTTCACCATGAAAAACGGGGTAAAAACGCAGCTGCATTCCTTCAAATTCAGCCACTTGAACGGTTTTTGCCGGTAATAAAGCTTTAAATTCAACCATATGCTCAATTTGTGGAAAGCTTTTTAAGGTTTGCTCCCAACAAAGCGGACTTGCATAAACAGAATATTTTTTGCCTTTTTGTCGCCAATGGCTTTGTACAACCCAATCTATAGACAAGGTATGATCAATGTGCGGGTGGGTAAGAAAAATTGCATCGGGAATACGATTTCCGTGTTTGATTAAATAGTGAATTGCTCCGTGTCCGGCATCAATCAATAATTCCCTTTCAATAGTTGTTTTATCAGGGCTTTGAATGATTGAAAACGAAGCATTTGCCAAATCTTCAAAATTGTCTTTGTCGTAAAAAGGATGTTCTTTTCCTAGGGGAACAGGCCAAGCGTTTCCTCGTCCGTTAGTGCGGATAAATACTGACATAAATCACTTATTTTTTAGTTGAATTGTTAAATCACAGCATATTAAATAGCTGCAATTTAACAATTTAACAATTTAACAATTCAACAATTTATTTTACAATGGTCATTTCATCAATTAAATATCCGGCACCTGCATATTTATCAATTAAAAATAATGCATATCTGATGTCTAATGAAATGTTACGGCACATATCGGGGTCGTACATAATGTCGCTCATGGTTCCTTCCCAATTCCGGTCAAAATTAACCCCGATTAAATGACCATCTGCATTGATAACCGGGCTGCCGGAGTTACCACCGGTTGTATGGTTCGAGGCTGTGAAACAAACATGCATTTTTCCATTTTCGCCGTACTGTCCGTAATCTTTGCTTTTATACAACTCTTTTAGTTTTTCAGGAACGCGATAATCGTAAATATCGGGATTATCTTTTTCAATAATGCCTTTTAAAGTAGTAAAAGGTAAATATTCTACCCCGTCTCTCGGGAAATAATCATCAATTTTTCCGTATGCCACACGCAGTGTGAAATTGGCATCGGGATACAGCACTTTGTTCTTTTCAAATTGCATAATCGCCTGCATCCAAAGTCTGTTCATACGTTCCATTTTTGTGTTTAATTCCGATATTTTGGGTTGTAAAACACCGGTGTACATCTCAATAAAATCTTTATAGAGCCGGTACAAAGGATCTTTATTTAATTTTTTTAGTGATTTTTCGTTAAAGGTATTTAAAAATGCCGTTAATTTTTCTTGATTTGTAAATATTGATTTTGCATACACATAATCTGTGTATTTAGTATAATCTCCTTTAAATTTTTTATTTGCCTCTTGTAAGGTTTGGGGCATAAAGTTATAATTCATATTGCTTACATACAAGCTCATCATTTTTGCAAAGATTTCTTTATCAAGTGCCTGATCGTAGTCTTTATAAATTCTTTTAATTGAAGCCTGTAAACGTTTTTTATAAGCATCAATTTCTTCTTTACTTTTACCTTCGGTTTGCATTTGCTCTAAACGAGAGAATGAGGCAACCAAGCGCGGTAAATCCAAAGAATAAAATGTTTCATAGAAGTATGCTGCAGCTAAGCGATAAGGTATTAATTCTTTGTAAATATTTTTGTATTCGGGCAATAAATCTCCATATTTTTTGGCTCTTGCAGGGTCTTCAATCATCCATTTTGTAATTTTTTCTTCAAAAGCACGTTTTTTGTTAATGGCATCCAAGCGTTTTAAGCCACGATTTTCGCCAATCCATTTTTTCCAAGCATTACTTACGCCGGCTTGTTTTGCAGCATATTTAATACGAATTGCGGGGTCGGCTTCCATATATCGGTTCATAATATCAATTTTTGCTTGGCGGATTTTAATTCGGTGTGGATTTTCAACTTGTGTGATTAATTCAACAGCATACGATGGTAAATACTCTTGTGTTCTTCCCGGATATCCTAAAACCATAGTAAAATCACCTTTTTTAACACCTTTTAATGATATTGTAAAATGTTTTTTTGGTTTAAAAGGAACATTATCGGGTGAATATTCAGCGGGTTCATTGTTTTTATTTGCATAAATCCTGAAAATAGAAAAATCTCCGGTATGGCGTGGCCACATCCAGTTATCAGTATCTCCACCGAATTTACCGATTGCCGAAGGAGGAGCACCCACTAAGCGCACATCTTTATATACTTTTTGAACAAAAAGAAAATACTGATTGCCGTAGAAAAACGGTTTAACAACCGATTTGTATTTACCGTTTTCCGATGCTTTAATTTCAAGTATCTGAATTTGTTTTGCAATTTCCATTTGGCGCTCTTTTTCACTCATTTGATCGTTTACATTGGCAAGAACTTGATTGGTTACATCTTCCATACGCTCAAGAAATGTTACCGTGAGTCCTTGATTGGGTAATTCTTCCGATGCATTCATTGCCCAGAAACCATTGGTTAAATAATCATGCTCAACAGAACTGTGGCTTTGAATACTGCGAAATCCACAATGATGATTGGTTATCAGCAGTCCTTGGTCTGAAATTAATTCGGCAGTACATCCTCCGCCAAAAATCATAACCGCATCTTTGAGGCTTGCTTTGTTAACACTGTAAATAACTTCGGCAGTAAGTTTAAAACCTTTTGCCTGCATGTCTTTAATAGTGTATTTGTTTAATAATAAAGGAATCCACATGCCTTCATCGGCACGTAAATTTGGAATAATTGCAAAATAAAAGGCAATTAAATAAATAATAATCTTTTTTGTCATAATGCTTAACTTAAGTTTGGATTTATGAATTTAATAATGCTTACTCTTTATTTAAGTTAAAAAGAAACTTGTTTTTACAATAATTTTAATTCTTCATAAAGTTTTTGCACGGGAAGTCCCATCACATTAAAATAAGAACCTTCAATTTTTTTAATACCTATATATCCAATCCATTCTTGGATACCGTATGCGCCGGCTTTATCAAAGGGTTTAAACTTATCTATGTAATAGTGGATTTCATCATCATCTAATACATCAAAATAAACATGGGTTTCAGCATTAAAACACTTTTGTTTATTTTTTGTAGTAATACAAACTCCGGTTATAACCGTATGCATATTTCCCGAAAGGGTTTTAAGCATTTTTACGGCATCATCGTAATCTGTGGGTTTGTTAAGAATTTTGTTGTTAACGTGTACAATAGTATCGGCTGTTATCAATATTGTACTTCCAGCAATAAAATTTTCATAGGTTTTTGCTTTTTTTCGGGCAAGAAAAACAGGTACTTCATATACATTCATATCTTCGGGAAAACCTTCATCGGTTTCTTGTCTGCTTAAAATATCAAACTCAACACCTATTGATTTTAACAAATGATGCCTGCGCGGGGATTGTGAAGCAAGTATTATTTTTTTGTCTTTTAAATTGTTGATTATCATATAGTGGAGTGTTCAATTATTAATTATTTTTATAAGTTTGTAAAGATACAGCAAGCGACTTTTGAATATAAAATACCTGCCAGCATAATAAATTTTAATAAATTAGATGCAAAATGATAATCGTTTTTGTCGTCGGCTTTTATTATTATGTACATTTCGATTAAAATTGGAATTATTAATGTTATTATTCCATACAATAAAGTTGATATTGAGCCGGACAGGTATTTGAAATAAACAAGTATGATTGCTATTATCGTAAATAGCAGCAAACTATTGACAATAATTTTTGTCCAGCGAATACCCAGTATAATTGGCAAAGTATTTCTTCCGTAAGCACTGTCTCCTTCAAAATCTTCGGTATCTTTGATAATTTCACGGGCAAGTGTTGTTATGAATGCAAAAAATGCAAATCCCGCAACCCAAAAAAAGATAGGATTAAAATTTGTATTATTGGCAATTAAAATATCCCTGTATGCCTTATTTAACAACGGCATTTCATACAAAATAGCCATTAAAGGTACTAATGCGGTAAGCAATGCTACCAGCAGGTTTCCGATTAAAAACTGTCTTTTGTAAGTGGTTGAATAATACCACAATAAACCTGATACAATAATAAAAATAACGCCCAGTTGGTATAAGCCGATTTTATAGGAAACATAAAATCCGCCAATAATTCCCAATATGTTTAAGACTATATGCAAGCTCATTGCTGTTCGGCGTTCAATACTTTTGCCTACTATGACTTCACCCGGTCGGTTCATACTGTCTGTACGGGTATCAAAATAATCATTAATTACATAGCCTGCGGCAGTTAAAAATACGGTTGAAAGCACTAATATAAAAAAATCAAATTCAGACATTTGTAGGCTGAAATTATTAACTTTTAATATTGGGCGGATAATGGCAAAACGCATCAAGTATTGCGTACCGGCAACAATTAATAAGTTTTGTATTCTAATAAGTTTTAAAAAAGCAAGCATATTTTATTGACTTTTATTGATTGAATATATGTTCTATTGTTTTAAATGAATGTATTTTAATGTTGTATAATAATTGGATGTGTTTAAGACAGTTTTACCCATTTTCCTTGCGCTCTTAATACCTGTTCAACAATATCCCTTACACAACCTTCGCCTCCTTTTTTATCGGAAATATATACCGACACTGCTTTAATTTCTTCTGCAGCATCAGCAGGGCAAGTAGGAATACCTACTATTTTCATAATTTCGTAATCAGGCAGGTCATCGCCCATATATACTATTTCTTCCGGTTTTAAATCATATTTATACATGAAATCTTCAAAATCATCTAATTTATTAGTCGATTTTATATACACATCAGTAATTCCCAAACCTTTAAATCGTGTTTTTACCGCCTCAGAGTATCCTCCGGTGATTATTCCTGCTAAAAAATTTTGTTCCGTAATGGCATATTTGAGTGCGTAACCGTCTTTGGTGTTCATTGAGCGGTACATATCTCCATTAGGGTGCAAATAAACATTGGTGGAAAAAACACCATCTACATCAAAAACAAAGGCTTTTATGTCTTTTAATCGTTCTTTAAAGTTATCCATTCTCTATTTTATTTGTTTTTCAGTTGCTGTTTTATAAATTTCTTTACTAAACCATTTATAAATTTCTTGATATTCAGGCTTTGAAGTTAATAAATCTAAATGTTTTTTTAAACTTTTGGTATCATTTCTTAGCGCAGGTCCTGTTTGTGCTTGTACAGGAGTTAATTTTTCAATTTTTTGGGCAGTCTCTTTAATCAAAGGAAATAATATTTTCCGGTCAATTTTTTTTTCATCTAATATATTTCCTGCTATGTGATATAAATAATTGACAAAATTACAGGCAAAAACGCCTGATAAATGTAAGTATTTTCTTTGTTCGCTGTTTAGTTTTCGTACATTACCGGATAATTGTTTTGCCAATTTCATTAAAAAGAGTTCAAAGCCGGTATTATTTGCTTCAATACATAGCGGAACTTCTGAAAAATCAAGTTCCCGCTCTTTTGAAAAAGTCTGAAAGGGATATAAAACACCTGCATTTTCAATACCTTGCGAAAAAATACTCAGCGGAATACTTCCTGCTGTATGAACTACCTTTTTTGTATTAAAATTTACTGATGAAAGAATAGTCTCTATTGCATTATCACTTACTGCAATAATGTATAAATCTGCATGGTGTTCTATATCTGAAAGATGGTCAATAGCTTTCGCATTAATAATTTTTGCAAGCTTTTGTGCATTATTAATACTTCTACTAAATACTTGCACAATATTATGCCTGCTTTTTTTTAATGCAAAAGCAAAATGTGTAGCTACATTTCCGGCACCAATTAATACAATTCTTAAAGTAAGTGAAATTCCAGGAGCAACTCCCCTTGGCAGAATAGATACCATCCATTCATCAAGAAAAATGGATGCTACCAATTTTGTAATTAAAATAGTGATCGTGAAGATTGTTAAAAAAGAAAGAATGCCTACCAATGAAATTTTTGTTTCTCCAAGTAATCAAGTTATGTGTAAATATTTATCAACCCACGCCATTAAAAATTCTAATACTTCAAATCCTTTTACAGTAAAGAGTAACCAAATAAACATTCCTGCCCAAAATAAAATTGGTTGTAATCTTTTATGCGTAGCATCAACAATTGTTGTGACTGCTTTCAATTCAAATTTTGTTCTTA
>JAKIUH010000013.1 GCA_021647685.1 Bacteroidales bacterium | reverse complement strand
CATCCGTCAATTGCTTTGACATAAAGATTATTACCTGTATAAAATGCTTTGAGTTCATTTTTTGAGATTTGATTAATAAAATTAGTTTGATTTTCAGTATATCCGGGCTCTTTGTAAGCTGTTTTATAAATAAAAAGGTTTACATCATTACTTTCTAAATTATTCGGATTATCATTAAGAATAACCGCCTTAATCTTATAATTGTCATTGGTTATATAATAACCTCTCATCGGTTTACCTATCAAGTTTTCGTCAAATTTAAGCGATGCCGTATAAAATTTTCCTTGCGGAAGCGTTTCACCGGCCAATTCTTCGTCTTCAAACATTTCACCTTCGGCGATAGCTCCATCGCCAAGTACCCAAGTTGTGTTTGTTTGAGCACAGTTTTTTAAAGTAAAAGTATAATCTTGGCTACCCGAGTTTACCAATATTTTAATATTTGCAACCTTTATAGGCTCTTCTTGTTTTACAATAAGCTCCGCACTTTTATAGTTCATCAACATTCCTTTTGCTTTGGTTTTTCCAACCTCTTCTTTAATGGACTGGTAATGTTTTTTTCTTTGTTTTGTTAGTTCTTCAAGACTTTTCCCGGTTTTATCACTGATATAATTCATTTCTTTATCATAACCCATAAGTGCAATAAAATCACCCCGGGTAAATTTTGTGAATTTTTCGGCAAAAACTTTGTAATCATAAGTTTTTTTCTGTTTTTGTGCGGAAATGCTAAGACTTGTAATAATAATTAGTAATAGCAAAAGATAAATTTTCTTCATTTTCTATAATTTTTTGTGAATAATTAAAGAAATAAACAGAAAATATATGATAGCTAAGTGTGGTTATTTAGAAGTTCGTGAATTTCAAGAGTTTATTTATTAAAGGAACACAGAGAAACTAAAAGGAAATTATAATTATAAATATTAATTCTTATTTAGAATAAGTACCTAAATATTTGATTTTCAAAAAAAATAAAGCCGATTTAAAAATCGGCTTCTTATATTCTGATTATCAATTAACTATTTTCCTTTATAATTTGTCATATAAGCAATTTCTGTTTTATCATCCGATTTACCAATGGTTATTGTAACACTGCCAACATCCTCTTTATCATAACTCAACATGCTACCGTCAGGAGTGCTCATATTCATTGAATTTGTCCAACTTTCCATATTTTTTTCAATTTCTTCTTTAGCTGAAGCAGGTTCTTTATCCGAAGTGATTTTAAAAGTAACTACTTTAGTAACACCCGATACCATAACCGAAATATTTGATTTTTCACCTTCTACAATATAAATATCCGGAAAATCATCGGGAAGTTCTGCTTGGTTTCCGCTAATGTTCAATTCGCCTTCATCTGTTTTAATGGTCATATTTACCGTTTCTCCATCTTCGTTTTTTTCGGTTTTTATGTCCACATCTTTACCGGTCATTTGCTTTAAAATGCCCTCTGCCATATCTTGGGCTTTTTCTTCATCAGTTTTACCGCTGCTACATGATGATAATCCAATGAATATCAATGCAATAAAAATAAAATAAAGTTTTTTCATAATCTTAAATTTTAGTTGATAAAAATAGTTTCCATAAAGGTACAAATTATCACTAAATATTGTATTTAAGTTTTGCTTAAAATTTATTTTTATTTTTTGCCATAAGTCCGCGGATTAAAATACGCTACTTATGAATATCAGGTCTTTTGACGACCTTTACTAATTTACCGTTTTTAAAAAGTGCTTCATACACTAATTTTCCATAACGGTCATATTCAGCAAAATGACCCTCGCGAACACCGTTTTTATAATTAATTTCTTTTTGTGGTTTTCCATTATCATACCAAACTAACCATTTCCCTTCTTTTTTTCCCATGTTGTATCTTTCTTCGCGGATTTTAGCACCGCCTTCTAAAAAATACTCCCATAATCCATGACGTTCGCCATTTACATAATTTCCTTTTACACTTTCATGTCCATCGGCAAAATAAGTGATGTAAGGTCCGTTGTGCACCCCGTTTTTAAACCCCTCAACCACACGCGGATTACCTCTTTCTGTCCAATAACGTGCTACACCATCTTTAATATTGTCTTTATAGTATATTTCGTATTTTTTTTGTCCGTTTTCAAACCAAGCTACCCATTTTCCGGTCATCATACGTTTATGAAAGGTACCTGCCATTTGTTTTTTACCGCTTTCGTACCACGAAAACCAAGGACCTTCTTCTTCACCGTTTACAAAATCGCCTTCGTAATATTTTAAACCGTTTTCGTAATAAACAATCCAGTGTCCTGTTTTTAAATTATCTTTAAAATAGCCTTCTTTCCACACTTGCCCGTTTCCGTACCAATACGTCCATTTTCCGTTCATTTTACCAAGATGATAAGGTCCTTCATTTCCTTTTTTCCCATCGGTACGCCAATAAGTCCAAATTCCTTCTTGTAAATCGTTCTTGAAATTACCTTCAATATCCAATTTACCGTCTTCGTGATACCAAACCGCTTTTCCTTCTTTTTTTCCGTTTTTAAAATTTACTTCGGTATCCAATTGTCCGTTTTTAAACCAAAACTTATGACTGCCTTCTTTTATTCCATTCACAAATTTCCCGTTAAATTTTTTCTCTCCGGTTTCCCACCAATACGTCCATTCCCCATCTTTTTTGCCATTTTTCAATTTTCCTTGCATTTGCAATTGTCCGTTTTCAAACCATACTTGGTTTAAGCCGCTTTCATAATTCAATTCACTCCATTTTTTACCGCTTTTGTACCACTTTTTCCACATTCCTGTTTTTTTTCCTTTCAGGTAAGTTCCTTGTTGTTTGATTTTTCCGTTATCATACCATTCCTGCCAAAAACCGTCTTTAAAACCTTGATGATAGGCTCCTTGCTCTTTTAGCGTATCGTTTGGGTAATATTCTTTGTAAAAGCCTTCTCCTTCAATAACCAGTGTGTCACCCGATGGAGTATAAGCAGCAACTAATTTGTAGTCATCATCCGAAAGGTAGTATTCCGAGCGTTTCATTTTTTCATTATTGTACCAATAAGTCCATAAACTGTCGCGCTCATCATTTTTAAAATATCCGCTAAGTTTAATTTTTCCCGAAGGAAACCATTCGGTATATTTTCCTTCGCGTTTTCCCATTTTAAAATTTCCTTGACTTTTCTTTTGTCCAGAAGGATAAAAATAGGTAACCAAACCATCTAAAGTCCCGTAACTATACTCAGCCGTTTGGAGCAAAACTTCATTTTCGTCCCAATATTTCCACAATCCTGTTTCTTTTCCAGTAGTGGTCATTTTACCCTCGGCTTTTTTATTTTTGTTTTTCCAGTAAAATGTTTCCGTTTTTTGTGCTTGAATTTGTAAACCTACTGATATTGTGACAATTAATAATATCCACTTCATAGTATTTGTCGTTTAAGTTTATTTGCAATTCTATAACCGAATTTATACCAAAATTATTACATTTTTCATTAAAAATTGTTAATTTTGATTTGAGCTTAACCTAAACCTAAGCAGGATGTACAAATTATTTATTTACCTTTTCATTTTATTGATTTTTTCGTGTAACTCTAACCCAAAAAATATGTCTTCTTTACGAAATCCGGTTGATTCCGTAGGTTTTCCTACACAAAAAGAGCAAGTTGAGGCTTTTATGAAAATATTGAAGCAACAAAATTTATACACCGATAGCGATAAAGCAAAACATGTGTGGAAATCTGCCATTGTTCCGCATGATGATTATGCCTATGTTCAGGAGCTTTTTCCGAAAACTTTATCCGGTGTAAAAGCAAAAACCGTCTTTTTAATTGGAGTAGCACATAAAGCAGCTTTGCTAAATTTGCAAGATAAAATTGTTTTTGGCAGTTTCGATTATTGGAATGCACCCTACGGAAAGGTAAAAGTATCTGAGGTACGCAATCAAATAATCAAGGAGTTAGATAAAAAATTATTTACAATAAACGATTCAATGCAAAGCATTGAGCATTCAGTTGAACCGTTTTTACCTATGCTCCAATATTTTGGAAATAATTTTGAAATTGTACCGGTATTAGTGCCTTATATGAATTTTGATAAGATGCGAGAAACAAGCGCTGCATTAGCCCAAAGCATTTTTGATTTAGCAAAGAAAAATAATTGGCAATGGGGAAAAGATTTTGTTATTCTCATCAGTACCGATGCTGTGCACTATGGTGATGAAGATTGGGGCGGTAAAAATTTTGAACGTTTCGGAACAGATACTGCCGGATATAAAAAAGCCGTAGCCTATGAACATGAAATCATAGATTCTTGTTTGCTTGGTAATTTATCGCCTGAAAAAATTAAAAAATTTACCGAATATACCGTTCAAGCGGATAATTATAAAGAATATAAATGGACATGGTGCGGCAGGTACAGTGTTCCGTTCGGCTTATTACTCGATTATTATTTGCAAAAAAAGTTTGGTGAAACATTGAATGATGAATTTATCGGCTATTCCACAAGTATTGCCAAACCTGTTTTAGATTTAAAAGCTATTGATATGGGAACTACTGCTGTTGCCAACTTGCATCATTGGGTAGGCTATTGTGCCATAGGATATTATTAATGAGCGCAAATTACCAAGTAGGTATATTATCTTAAATCAGAATATCTTTTATCAGAAATAACTGCTTTGGGCTAAAGCCCAATCAAACAAACAAACAAACTACCCCCCCCAACATAAAAATCGGGACTATTGACAATATGGGTATTTAATAAATTTATCAGATAACTTCCCGATATTAGAACATTCACAATAAAAGTGTAAAAAAAACACTAAAAAATTTGGATAGTGTAAAAACTACACGTATCTTTGTGTCATAATTACACATTAAAACTATGGAAAAAGAAAAAAAATACTGTTACGACTATCCGCGACCGGCATTAAGCACCGATTGTGTAATATTTGGCTTTGACGGATTAGCCTTGAAGGTTTTGCTGATTCAGCGAGGAATTGAACCTTATAAAGGGATGTGGGCATTTCCGGGGGGATTTGTTCAAATGAACGAAAGCACAGAGGAAAGTGCCAAACGAGAACTTCGTGAAGAAACTGCTCTACAAGATGTATTTATTGAACAGCTTTATACTTTTAGTGATGTAGCGCGCGACCCGCGAGGCAGAGTAGTTTCTGTAGCCTATTTTGCATTGGTAAATTTAAAAGAACACACCATAAAGGCAGGTGATGATGCCAAAAAAGCCGAGTGGTTTTCTGTAAAAAATATTCCTACTCTGGCTTTTGATCATGAAAAAATTTTCAGAATGGCAATGTATCGCTTAAAAGGCAAAATAAGGTATCAACCGGTTGGTTTTGAACTTTTACCCGAGAAATTCACCTTAAGCGAATTGCAATATCTGTATGAAGCCATTCTGGAAATTAAACTGGATAAACGAAATTTTAGAAAAAAAATAAAAAAAATGGATTTATTAATTGAATTAGAAGAAAAGCAAAAAAATGTTCAACATAAAGCTGCTAGCTATTACAAATTTGATAAGCAAAAATACGAAGCATTAACAAGCAAAGGATTTAATTTTGAAATATAAGAGCGCAGCAAATACGCTCATTTTACAAAATACACAGTATAAATTTAAAAAAACAGAGTTATGAAAAAGAATGCATTATTAATTATCGACCCGCAAAATGATTTTTGCAATCCGGGTGATGCCAACGGCAAAGGAAAAGGTTCACTTTATGTAAACGGTGCAGAAAAAGATATGGAGCGCCTTGCAAAATGGATTAAACAGTATAAAGATAATATAGATTTTATCGGTGTTACCATTGATTCACATCAACCCAACGATATTTCGCACCCAAATTTTTGGATGGACAAAAACGGCAATTTTCCGGCACCATTTACGGTAATTACTTCTAAAGAAGTAGAAGAAGGAAAATGGACTCCGCGTTTTGACCCCAAAAGGTGTTTAAACTATCTGAAAAATCTGGAAACACAAGCTGAATACCCACATGTAATTTGGCCGGTACATTGTGTAATTGGTTCTGAAGGGGCTGCTATTTATCAACCCCTAATGGATGCTATTATTGATTGGACGGTTAAAGGCAAATTTTACCAAACTGTTGCCAAAGGAACTTTCCCGTTTACAGAACATTTTGGAGCTTTTAGGGCGCAGATTCCTGACCCTGAAAGACCGGAAACTCAATTAAATCAGGCATTAATCAAAACATTGGAAACTTATCAAAACATTTATCTTGCCGGCGAGGCAAAATCGCATTGCGTAGCAAACAGTTTAAAACAAGTATTAGACGAGGCTTCCGGTTTGGCAGCAAAATTTATTGTTTTACAAGATGCAATGTCAAATGTAGCCGGTTTTGAAACACTTGCCGATCCAATTTATAAAAAAGCTGAGAAAATGGGGGTCCGCTTCTCAGATACCACAAAAAATTTATTATAAACCTTAAAAATCAGAGCCATGGAAAATATGAATATTAACGATTTAGATTTTAACTTAGATTTTGGAAACTTTAATCCGGATGAGATTGAAGTGGATGAAACCATTAATGCCGTATTTTTAATTGATGTTTCTTCATCAGTAGGTGCCTATGTTCAGGATTTAAACCTTGCTTTTAATGAGTTTACCGAGAGCATGCAGAAATCGCATATTGCAGACAAACTTTTGGTATCAATTATCGAATTTAATCACATCATTAATGTAGTTAATGGTTTTATGCCGATAGAGAACATTTCTTCAATTGACTTTTCAAAAAGGATAAAGGGTGCTACTGCTTTGTTTGATGCTGTGTATGCGGGATTGAAAAATGCCTTAAACTATCGTGAGAATTTGGAAAATTCAGGTGTGGATACCAAAACCATATTGTATGTGATTACTGATGGTGAAGATAATTCATCACAAACCCCGCCTCACATCATAAAAAAAATAATCTCAGATTTAAAGAAAGATGAGCGCGATATTTTCTCATTTAGTTCCGTATTATTTGGTATTGGCAATGAAGCCGATTTTAAACGTGCACAAAAAGACATGGGTATTGAGCATTTAGCACAAATAGGCGTATCCGGCGAAGAAATAAAAAAGATGATTGGCTTTATATCACAATCAATTTCATCGGTTTCAGCAGGAAAATCGGTACCGGCATTTTAATATGAAACATCCATCCGCCAGCTGGCGGACACAGGGAAATGATTATTTATGTACAAAAATAAGCGAACCCCCTGATTTAAGTGGATGTTTAGCTTCGCTGAGCCTTCGGGTTCATGAGACCATTAAAAATAATTAAAAAATAAACTCATGAAAGAACAGTTTTAAAAAAATTCTGCAAATAAAATTTATCCATTAACTTTGTGATGATATAAATCCGTAAAGTAAGGGTGCGGCTTGGTGGTAAATAGTAGATTGCATCAAATCAGTTTTATTGTTTAAACAAGCAATGTATTCATTAATATATACTTAGCGTCAATATTAGGATTTAAGAGAATCAATCAAAACAAAAGTTATGAGTAACAGAATTTGCAGATTATTTAACATACAATACCCAATTATTCAAGGAGGAATGATATGGTGTAGCGGTTGGGAATTGGCAAGTGCCGTGAGCAATGCCGGTGGTTTGGGCTTAATCGGAGCCGGCTCTATGTATCCCGATGTTTTACGCACACATATTCAAAAAGCAAAAAAAGCTACTACGAAACCTTTTGGGGTTAATTTGCCCTTAATTTATCCGGATATTGAGGAACATATTAAAATAATTATTGAGGAAAATGTTCCTATAGTTTTTACTTCGGCAGGAAACCCAAAAACATGGACTAAAACATTACAAGCCGAAGGTATTAAAGTTGCTCATGTAATAGCCAACAGCAAATTTGCACTTAAATGTGAAGAGGCAGGTGTTGATGCAATTGTTGCAGAAGGTTTTGAAGCCGGAGGGCATAATGGAAGAGAAGAAAGTACTACTTTAAGTTTAATTCCTTTGGTGCGCAGCAAAACGGTTTTACCGCTAATTGCAGCGGGCGGCATTGCAACAGGCCGCGGCATGTTGGCAGCGATGATTTTGGGAGCCGATGGTGTACAAATGGGCACTCGTTTTGTGGCTTCCGAAGAATCATCGGCACATATTGATTTTAAAAATGCGGTGATTAATGCAGGAGAGGGCGATACCAAACTAAGTTTAAAAAAACTAATTCCTGTTCGTTTGTTGAATAATGATTTTGCACAAAAAGTTGCCCAAGCAGAAGCCGAAGGAAAATCGGCAGAAGAATTAAGAATAATTTTAGGTAAAGCACGTGCCAAAAAGGGTATGTTTGAAGGAGATTTAAAAGAAGGCGAACTGGAAATAGGACAAATTTCAGCTTTAATTGATAAAATCAAACCCGTTAAAAATATTATCAGCGACATTATTTTGGAATACCGTGTAGCTAGGAGTCAAATAAATCATATTAAGTTTGATTTTTAAAATGTAAAGTTGGGGCGTAACTTTAAGTCGCACCCTAAATAAAAAAACTCATTTAAACTTTTACATTTGAATAAATATCAACAAATATTGGTTAAATACTGGGGATATACTTCTTTTCGCGAATTGCAGGAAGAAATTATTCGTTCAGTAGATGAAGAAAAGAAAGATACTCTTGGTTTGTTACCTACAGGTGGCGGAAAATCCATTATTTTTCAGGTTCCGGCACTTTTAAACGAAGGTTTATGTTTGGTAATAACACCCTTGATTGCCCTAATGAAAGACCAGGTAGAAAACCTCAAAAAACAAAAAATAAAAGCTGCAGCCATTTATTCGGGAATGACCTATCATGAAATTGATATTATTCTAAACAATTGCGTTTATGCTGCTTATAAATTTTTGTATGTTTCGCCCGAAAGACTGAGTACCGATATTTTTCTGGCACGCCTGCAAAAAATGAATATTTCGCTTTTAGTTGTGGACGAAGCACATTGTATATCGCAGTGGGGATATGATTTTCGCCCGGCTTATTTAAAAATTTCAGAAATACGCAAACATTTGCCGGATATTCCTGTTTTAGCATTAACGGCAAGTGCAACTAAAGATGTGGTTGCCGATATTCAGAAAAATTTACTTTTCAAGGAAGAAAATGTTTTCAGAAAAAGTTTTGAGCGGGAAAATTTGGTTTATTTTGTTCGCGAAACAGAAGACAAACTTAAAGATTTACTCAAAATAATCAGTTCTATAAAAGGGAGCGGAATTATTTATGTCCGTAACCGGAAGAAAACTAAAGAAATTGCTCATTTTTTACAACAAAATAAAATCAGTGCCGATTATTTTCATGCCGGATTAGAAAGCAAACTTAAAGATTATAAGCAAAGTGCGTGGAAAAGCGGTCGTATTCGTGTAATTGTTTCAACCAATGCTTTTGGAATGGGCATTGATAAAGCCGATGTACGTTTTGTAATTCACTATGATTTGCCCGACAGCCCCGAAGCCTATTATCAAGAAGCGGGCAGAGCCGGACGCGATGGAAAAAAATCTTTTGCCGTACTTTTATATCATAAATCGGACGATGCAAAACTGAAAAAACGTATTTCCGATACTTTTCCTGATAAAGATTTTATTCGCAGGGTATATGAAGCCTTAGGTAATTATTATGAATTGCCGGTTGGTGCCGGAAAAGGCAGGATGTTGGATTTTAGAATTGGCGATTTTATATCAAAATTTAGTTTGCCGGCATTGCCTACCTACAATGCGATAAAATTATTGCAAAACGAAGGCTATCTTGAACTCTCAGAAGATTTTTTCACTTCTTCAAAACTTATGTTTATCGTTCCGCAGCCTGATTTGTATAAATTACAGGTGGCTAATAAAAGTATGGATGTTTTCATCAAAACCGTTTTACGAACCTACGGTGGTTTATTTTCGAGTTATATAAATATTGATGAAGATTATATAGCCAAACAATTAAAAACTAAAGTAGAAGTAATATATGAGTTTTTACAACAGTTGGACAAAATAAATATTGTAAAATACATTCCTCAGCGAAAAATTCCTTTTATTATCTGGACAGAAGAACGTTTAGAACAAAAAAATTTACGTATCAGTAAAGAAAATTACGAAATACGCAAAGAAAATTTCAGTAAACGCATAAATGCCATTTTGCATTATGCATCTTCAAAAACCAAATGCCGTAGCCAAATTTTATTAGAGTATTTTGATGAAAAAAATCCGAAACGTTGCGGACAATGTGATATTTGCCGTGAGCGTAATAAGTTGGAACTTAGCAATTATGAGTTTGATTTAATTTTGAACAGCATTAAACCCAAACTTAAAGAACAAGAATTAAGTTTAAAAGAATTATTGGATAATTGTAAATATCATGAAGATAAACTGTTAAATGTGCTTTCGTGGCTAACTGAAAATGAAAAAGTTATAATAAGTGAAAATAATAAATATAAGTGGAAAGACTAAGACAAAAAAATAATTCCGGCTTATTGGTTTTTAAAGGTACTGATTATCTTGGAATGACTAAAAACCGTGAATTTAGAGAATATCTGCATGAAGGTTTTTTAAAATACGGCAGTAGTTTTGGCGGTTCTCGTTTATCGGGCAGTTTTGCAGATTTATATCACGAAGCTGAAAATCGTTTAAGCAAGATTTCGGGAACAGAGGCAGCCTTAACTTTTTCATCGGGAACATTAGCAGGTTTGGCTGCGATTAATATTCTGGATAAAAATCAAGAGTGTATTTATGCCCCTGATGTACATCCAGCCTTGGCACCTCCTGCTCATCTTAAAACGATAAGTTTTGATTTATGGAAATCAAATCTTATAAAAAAAGTAAAATCAGATAAAAAGCCGCTGGTAATTTTATCAAATTCATTGAATCCGCTAAAACTTGAAAAATATGACTTTTCGTGGCTTCATGAACTAGCCGAAGAAGTTGCCATTACTTTAATTATTGATGATTCACACGGCTATGGAGTTTTGGGTAAGGACGGAAGTGGAATATATAATCAATTGCCCAATGCTGATAATATTGAAAAAATAGTTGTCAGCTCGTTGGGTAAAGCGTGGGCAGTGCCGGGCGGAGTGGTTTTATCATCAAAAAAAATAATTGATAAATTACGAACAAGCAGCTTATTTGGTGGTGCTTCACCGGTTATTCCCGCTTATTTATATGCATTTTTAAATGCTCAGGCGCTCTACGCACAAAATCGCAAGCGATTAAAAAATAATATTCATTTGTTTTTGGAAAATCTATCCGCTCAACTGAATTATATTCCGGGTTTTCCGGTTTTTTCTACATTAAATCATTCGTTTTATGATTTGTTGCTCAAACAGGGTATTGAAATATCGGCTTTTAATTATCCTTCGCCGGATTCGGATAGATATACACGTATTGTTTTAACCTCCTCGCATACCGAAAAAGAAATTTTGAAACTTTGCAAAGCAATTAATGATTCTCAAAGTTTGTAATTGGTGGATTGGTTAATTGGTGGATTGGTTAATTGGTTAAACTGATTTTTCTCATTTTTTATGTGGAAATAAAGTAGTTTCTTTGTAGAAATCCTTATCCGCAAATTATGAGTAATCGAATAATTAAAATACTTGAAAAAAGTAATTTTTGTAAAGAAGACATTATTGAATTACTGCAAACCAACAAGGAAGAGCGTCAGTTACTCTTTGCTAAAGCAAATGAAGTAAAAAAAAATCATGTTGGATTAAAAACCTACTATCGTGGATTGATTGAATTTTCAAATATTTGTGCTAAAGATTGCTATTATTGTGGAATTCGTGCCGGAAATAAAAATGTTCAACGATACGATTTAAGTGATGAGCAAATTTTGCAAGCGGTTAAATTTGCCTATGACAATAATTACGGTTCGGTTGTATTTCAGTCGGGCGAACGAATGGACAAGCAATTTATTCAAAGGATTGAACAATTATTAATTAAATCAAAAAAAATTACCGAAGGAAAAATCGGTATTACCATTTCCTTAGGGGAACAGAGCAAGGAAACCTACGAAAAATGGTTTAAGGCAGGAGCACATCGCTATCTATTGCGTATAGAATCGAGTAATAAAGCCTTGTATTATAAAATTCATCCACAAAATAAGCAACACGATTTTGATACACGTTTAAAGGCTTTGTATAACTTACAAAAAATTGGTTATCAAACCGGTACAGGTGTCATGATTGGTTTACCTTTCCAAACTTTTGAGCATTTAGCCGATGATTTGCTTTTTTTTAAGGCTTTTGATGTGGATATGGTGGGCATGGGACCCTATATAGAACATACCGAAACACCTTTATATAAGGAGCGTAACAGACTTCTTCCTTTGGAAGAACGCTTTATTTTGACATTGAAAATGATTGCTATTTTGCGTATCATGATGAAAGATATTAATATTGCCGCAGCAACAGCTTTACAAGCAATTGATCCTATCGGGAGAGAAAAAGCCATTAAAGTAGGTGCAAACATTATTATGCCGAATATTACTCCTACTCTTAATAGAGAAAATTATCAACTTTATGAAAACAAACCCTGTATTGATGAAGGAGCTGACGAATGTACCAATTGTCTGGAAGCACGTATCAGCATCTCAGGTGATGATATTGGATATGGAGAATGGGGTGATGCTCCGCATTTTGCGAAAAGGAAAAAAAAACTTTTCAAAAATTTAAAAGAACTTGATTGAAATTGGTTATGGAATAAAAAAAGAGGCTTTCAGCCTCTTTTCTTTTTATGAAAAATATTCTAAGCTTAAATCTGCAAAATATTTTCTATTTCAAACATAGTCTGCGGATTTAAGGTTTTAATGCCATGAAGCTTTTTTCACCGTAACCGGATTAATACAAATAACCGGAATTTGTGAGGTATTGAAGATTATTTGCTCATCTTGTGAATCAAAGAAATGGAAAAAACGCTCGGTGCTTACCATAGTCATAATTAAATCGGCTTCATTGATTACCGCGTAATCAATTACTTGTTTTGCAAAATTACCGGCACCTTCTTCCGAAACCTTATCCACATATTTAATTTCATGCTTGTCAAAAATAACTTTTATTTGTTTTACTACCGACATAATTTTCTTTTTCTGATACTTTTCACTTTCTCTACGCGGGAAAATATGAATGGTTGCATCAAAAATTTTGGCAATAAATATTGCCCAATTTACTTTCTGGCGGTCTTGTGTATCGGTGGTAACCGGAAAAACAATATTTTGATAAGGTCTGTGAAGTCCTTTTTTCTGAACCACAATAGTAGGAACATTGGTACGTGAAATTACTTTTAAAGCATAGCTTCCTGTAATTCTTTGAAATCCTACTTTTCCATGTGTTCCTAAAACAATCATTTTAGCACCTACCTCACTCACTGCTTTTTGAACTTGTTTAAAAAGCTTACCCTCTTTTATTAAGTAAGTAGCTTCAACATTATGTTCTTTATAGATACTTTCTACTTGCTCCTTTAGTTTCTCCTCAATATTGCTAATAGCTAACTTATTATCCTCAAGATATTGCTTTGTATCTTCATTAACAATATGCAACAAAACAATTTTGTGTTTAATATGTTTTGCTATGCCAATTGAATGTGCAACCGCATTTTCACAAACTTCGGAAAAATCGGTTGGAACAAGAATTATATCGTTAAATTTAAGCTTTTTTACCTTTTTCTTTTTTTTGATAACTTCCATTGTGCTAGTATTTAAGGTTTGCGATAATGTGTATATTAACAAATATACAAAAAAATGTGAAAATATGAATTAATTATTTGATTTTCTTTAAACTTTCTTCGTTTCTGTTTATCATTTTAGAAACTTCAGCATCTTCTTGATTTGTGAAAGGTCCTACAGTTAATTTTTTTTGTTCCATACGTAGTAAAGACCACAAAGTTTCTTTGAAAGCTTTTAATGAACCTTCGGAAACAGCAGCCGGAATTCTGGATAAAAGATAACGATGTGTTCTTTTGGTAATTTCAAACTCTAAGGTGTACCAATAATAGGTATTATCAGTAGTATCTACTGTATTTTCAATTTCTTTTTGCATAGTAGCATCCGTTTTTCGCCCAAGGTTGTAACATTGATTAGCTCTTTTTGCATCCTCTAGTCTTGAAAATGGTCCAATACATAATTGATTACCTCCATTAATATTTCGCCAAACATCTCTATTGTATTTTTTAAGTGTTCCTCCCTTTATTTCTTTCCCAACGCGTCTTACTGTATAAATGGGCATATGCAGTTCCCTATCCATTTTTATTTCGGCTTTTATATAAAACCAAAAAACATATTTTTTGCTGGCATCTAAATCTACAGTATTCCCTTGCGCATTTATAGATACAGTTTTTGTAATAAATAAAATTAACATTGATAAAAGTACTTTCTTCATTATTATTTGTTTTTAATTATCTTCAAATATATCAAAATTGATTTCAAAAACTATTCCAACGTAATAAAATAGATATTTTTGTTTTACGAATTATTAAAATCCTTTGATAAGCGGTTTAAATAATTATAAATCTCAATTTGTGCTCTAATTGGTTTATCTCCTACTGGCGGTTTTTTCCAATCAAACAAATCATTTCCTAAAATACGGGCTTTCACATTGTCTTTCAACTGTAAATCAAGAATGTCTAATAATTCCTTTTTGATACTTTCATTATAAACAGGTATCATTAATTCAACGCGCCTATTCAGGTTTCTTTTCATTAAATCGGCAGATGAAATATAAATATCGTTTTTTCCATTATTGTAGAAAACAAAAACCCGGGCATGTTCCAAATATTTATCAACAATACGTATTACCCTTATATTTTTACTGAACGAACGGTTAGGAACAATTCGGCAAATGCCTCTGATAATTAAATCTATTTTTACACCTTGCGAACTTGCTTCGTAAAATAAATCAATCATTTTACGGTCTTCAAGACTGTTCATTTTAAATAATAAATAGCCTTTTTGTCCTTGCTTTACATGTTCAATTTCACGTTCTATTTTTGCTCTAAACTCCTGTTTTAAATTAAATTTAGGAACCAAAAAATGTTTAAAATTTATTCTGATATATGGTTTTTCCAGATAGTTAAACATTTTATTAATTTCATCAATAAATTCAGGGTTTGAGGTAAAAAAACCGTGGTCGGCATATAATGTTGCCGTTTTTTCATTAAAATTTCCGGTACTTAAAAAAGCGATACCTTTTCTTTTACCATCCTTGATATTAGGGCGCATCATAACCAGAGCAGCTTTTGCGTGAACTTTTAAGCCCGGAAGGCTGGGAATAATATTTATACCGGCTTTTTTCATTCTGTCGGCAAAATTCAAGTTTGCCTCTTCATCAAAACGTGCTTTAAACTCAACAAAAACTGTTACTTTCTTTCCGTTTAGAGCAGCACTAATCAATGAGCTGACTATAGCTGAGTTTGTAGCAACACGGTATTGAGTGGTTTTTATTTCTTCAACCTTTGGTTCCAGAGCTGCCTCATTAAAAAAACGCAATACAGGATCATAAGAATGATAAGGAAGATGAAGCATAAACTCTTTGTCTTTTACCAATTTTAATATAGGTATTGAGTTATCTATTACATGATGTTTGAGTTTAGGAGTATCCTCACTCTTTAATTTTATTTTTGTAGGATTTGGGAAATCTCTTAAATCAAACAAATTATGATATTTTAAGCCGGGTACTAAATCATTTTTATGTAGATTAAAGGCTTTTTTTAATAACAGAAGAAAATCAGCAGGAATATTTTTATCATATAAAAAACGCGCCGGCATTCCGGTTTTTCGTTTTGATAAACCCTTACGAATTTTCTCTACCAAATTCCCTTTAAACTCATCTTCAATAGGTAGTTCTGCATTTCGAGATATTTTTATGCAGTAGCTGGAATCTACTTTATATCCCGGAAATAAAATTTTTAATCCGATACGAATAATATCTTCAAGAAACATAATATAATGCCTGTTTCCTGCTCGGGGTAATTGAATAAAACGTGCCAAGCGTTTACTCGGAACTTTCACAATTGCATATTGAGGACGTTTATTTAGTTTTATTTCGTTGTCAGAAGTTTTTTTCTTACGTTTTTTCTTTTTAAACAGCTTAACGGCAAGATACAATTTATTGTCTTGTAAAAAAGATAAAACATCACCCTCGGTTAATAACACCGGTAAAACATCAGGCAATATTTCTTGCAGAAAAAACTTGTTTACAAACTCTGTTTGTTCGTCGTTTAAGATATTATCTTGTACCAAGATAATATTATGCTTTCTAAGTTCAGGAATTATTTTGCCAAAAAACACCTGCTCGTAAATATCTTGTTGTCTAATAACCTCTTTATTAATACTTTCTAATACATCTTGCGGATTATAATCTAATTTTTCAAGTTGATTTGCACCCAAAGAAAGTAAACTACGATAAGATGCCACTCGTACTTTGTAAAACTCATCTAAATTAGAGTCATAAATGGCCAAAAAATTTACACGGTCATATAGATTTAAACTTTCATCCATAGCTTCTTCTAAAACCCTGAAATTGAATGAAAGCCAACTTAGTTCCCTATCGTAATATCTGTTCTCTTTATCCATATATATAAGCAAATCAACAACTTAATATAAAACCGTAGAATGAATTTACACCTACTTTAAAACACCTTCTTCGGTTTCAATAAATAAGCCAAATATATTATTCGATATTTAAAGATGTAAATATACAAAAACATTTTTAGTCTGAATGAAACATCCATCCGCCAGCTGGCGGACATAGGGGCATGATTATTTAGGTGTAAAAGTAAGCAAACCTCTGATTTTAGTGGATGTTCCATGAGGCAAATTAAAATAATTTAAAAAATAATCTCATGAAACATCCATGATTAATAAATTAGACACACAGGGAAATGATTATTTAAGTAGATTAAATAAGTGTACTCCTTGATGTTTGTGGATGTTACATGTGGCAAATAAAATAATTTAAAAATAATCACATGAAATATAAAGAAATACCGACATCTCTGTAAGCTACTGAATAAAAAACAATTACCAACAAATATTTAAATTTTTAATCTCTTGACTAATAGCAGTTTAATTTATTGATATTAATTTTAAGCCGGTAATTTGTTATAGTTAGTTGCTACATATTTTTTTAATATAAAATAATGTATTAATTTTAAGAACCGTAATTATTAACTTTATCTAGAACAAAAGTGAAAGAAACTAATTCCTTAGCTTACAAACTTTTTATTGATACTCAGCAAGATAACCTTGAATACATCTATCGGGGTGAGTTTAATATTGATATTACTGACAATATTCTTTCTTTGGCTGAAGAAAGCCTGAAAATGTCTGAACAGAAATTAAAAATTAAAAAAAGAGTATATTTTGTAATGGTTGAAGGATTGCAAAATATTACACGCCACCAAGACTTGACCACAGATGATATTCCTGTTAAACCGGGCTTTTTTGTATTGCAACGAAAAAAATACAGTTATTATATTACAACCGGAAATTTAATTCACCGGACTAATATTGAGCTATTGCAATCGCAAATTGAAACCGTTCAAAAGCTAAATCGTGAAGAACTTAACGAATATTATAAAATGCATCTGGACGGAGGAAAACTTTCTGAAAAAGGAGGTGCCGGATTGGGCTTAATTGAAATGGCACGTAAATCAAAAGGGAAACTCTCTTATAATTTCAGGCAAATTAATGATGATTATTATTATTTTTATTTACTCACCGAAATTCCTTTTGAAGAAAAACCCGAAGGAGAAAGCGTTAATGTAAATCATTCATTGGACAATATCATTGAACTGCATAATATTTTAAATGTTGAAAACATAGTACTCAATTATAGCGGTATGTTTAATCAGCATAGCTTAGTAGATCTTTTGGGTATCATTGAAAAGCAAATGAAAGATACGGTTTTGTTAAAAAGCAAAACCTATAATATTATGGTCGAGCTTTTACAAAATCTGGTAAAGCACTCTGCTTACTATGTAATAAATGGTATTGGAGGACATTACGGCATTTTTTATATCGTTGAAAATGCCGATCATTTTTTATTGAATACAGGAAATTTTGTTCCGTCAAAAAATGTCAGTAAACTAAAAATTCATTTAGACAAAGTCAATGTTTTTAATGAAAAACAATTAAATCAATGGTACGATAAAATGCTGCTCGACCCGGAATCGGGCAGTGATAATACAAGTACAGGCTTGGGCTTAATTGATTTAAAATTACGAAGTCAACATAATTTAGATTATAGTTTTATTAATATTGATGATGATTTCCATTTCTTTTCCGTTAAAGCAAAAGTTAATAAATTTTTTAAACGTCAAGAATCTTTTATCAGTAAAGAATCATTTGATCGACCGGCTATTCGTTTGATTCCTTCCGAAAACCTGTTTCTTTTTAAAGGGCGTTCCATTCCTTCAAATGCTGAGGAATTTTATAAACCTGTACTCAATTGGTTAGATACCTACTTTAAAAAGCCGAATAATTTAACTGTTTTTGAGTTTAAGTTTGAACATATTAACACGGCATCTTCTCATCAAATTTTTAAAATATTAAGAAAAATCAAGGATTATTGTCCTCAATACCATATTATTCTAAAATGGTATTATAAAGAAGAAGATGAAGACATGCTAGCTATTGCTGTTCGTTTTAGAGAATTATTGGATTTAAAAATGGAATTAAAAGTCTTAAACGAATAAATTAGTTAATCAGAAACTTTTACTTCTGCCGACAAACAAACTAATTTACAAAAAACTAATTATCTAATAACAAATTATCCAATTTACCATAAAATATGACGCGCGATTTTGATAAATTTTTAATTAAAATTATTAATAAAGCATTTAAAACCGATAAAGCAAAATCGGATAAAATGGTTGAAATAACTTTTGTTAAAAATAATATTGAAATTGATAAAATTCATTTGGCATATATTAATATTGAAGAACTTTATCTAAAAATTGATAAAGCGGAAGAAATTTGTTTGGATAATTGTTACATACATAATTTTTCAATAGCAAATTACAGGCAAAGTCGAAATAAAAACAACAATGAATTAATAAATATTTTAAATTTTTCAGCAGATAATGCTATTTTTGACAATTCAAATGGAGGTGGGGCACTGGATTTTAGCTATTTAAACTTTGAAGGTACAACACATTTTCAGAATTGTATTTTCACGGGAACGGATACGGTACTATTTAACAATACAAATTTTATCGATGCCGTTTTTTTTGATAATTCACTCTTTGATAAACTAGACCTGATTTTTTCACATGCGAATATTGGAAATGGAACTTTCTCGTTTAAAAATGTAATTTTTCGTAAAGGAAATAAAAAGTTTGAAAATATTCATTTTGGTTCAGGAGATGTGCTATTTTTAAATACCGAATTTAATGAAGGTGATGTAAGTTTCTCAGGTTCAGAATTTGGCAATGGAAAAGTTTCATTTAAAATAGCACGTTTTGGAAAGGGACGTAAAGATTTTTCAAAAATACATTTTGGTACAGGAGATATAATTTTTGAAAAAGTTGAATTTACCGATGGGGATGTAAATTTTAGAAGTACTCATTTTGGAACAGGAAAAGTTGAATTTACTCGCTGTGAGTTTGGTGCCGGCGATATTTCATTTATCAGTGCCGATTTTGGTCAAGGCGATGTATCTTTTGCAGGAACTGAATTTGGTAATGGAAAACTAAGTTTTAAACTGGCAAATTTTGGTGAAGGCAAGCTCGATTTTCATTATGCACATTTTGGTATTGGTGATGTTATTTTTGAACGAACTAATTTTTCAGGAGGAAATGTTGATTTTCGTGCAGTAGATTTTGGTACCGGTAAAATTACCTTTAATCGCGCATTGTTTGGCGATGGCGAAGTAATTTTTGAAGCCAGCGAACTAAAAAAAGGCAGAATTACTTTCAGAAGAACCCTCTTCGGTTTAGGAGTGTTTAATTTTGAAATGGCTGATTTTAGTAATGCAGAGCTAATAATTGATGATGTAAATTTTGGGCAAGGAAAAGTTTCATTTAAACAATCTAAATTTGGTTTACTTTCGCTTGAATCTTCTCAAATGAATAATTATTTTGATTTACGTGTTGAAGAATGCGGGAAACTGGATTTATCAAATACCATTGTAAAAGATATTATCGACATTGATTCAGCAGATTACAAAACCAATATAAAAGCATTGGATCTATCAGGTATTCGTTTGCTGGGACGTATTTATATCGATTGGGAACAAAATAATGTAAAAGAGCTTATCCATCAACAAAACACAAATTACCTGAATAAAGCAGAACAATTCAGGGTATTAAAAGAAAACTATAACCTAATTGGTCAATATGATTATGAAGACAAAGCCTATGTTGAATTTAAACGCTTAGAGTCGGATTATATTCATGAGATGGGAAAAACACGTAAAACAATCCCACGTTTATGGTCGCATATTACGTATTTTGCACGTTGGTTAATTTTTGACAAAGTTGGAAAATATGCCACAGACCCCATCCGAGTGTTAATGAGTATGACTGTTGTATTTTTTGCTTTTAGCCTAATCTATATTTTTATACCTGAAATTTCTGCCAGTTCACAGATTATATCCGCACTGTTTCAGGAAGGTGACCCACGTGATTTAGGTTTAATACAAAAGGCATTTTATCATAGTGCAATCACTTTTCTAACAATTGGTTATGGCGATTATTATCCCTCCGGTCATATTCGCTGGCTTTCCGGGATCGAAGGATTTATCGGTTTGTTTTTAATGTCGTATTTCACCGTTGCATTTGTTCGCAAAATTTTAAGGTAGCCCTTTTATTTAATGGTTAATTGGTTTATTAGTTAATTGGTTTATTAGTTAATTGGTTTATTAGTTAATTGGTTTATTAGTTAATTGGTTTATTAGTTAATTGGTTTATTAGTTTATTGGTTTATTAGTTGATTAATTTCTAATTAACCAATTCATAATTCATAATTCATAATTCATAATTTACTAATCTAACAATTTAACAATTCAACAATATATTATTTATTATATTTGTTGCGTTTATATTCAATGTAAAACATAAAAATCAACAATTATGACAAAAAAAATATTTTCTACCTTTATTATTCTATCTTTCTTTTTGAGTAATATATCAGCTCAATACAATATTAAATTAACAATTCCACAACTTAAAAATCAAGAAATAATACTTGGGCATCATTTTGCCACCATGCTGATACCCGATGATACCGTAAAACTAAACAGCAAAGGCAGTGGTATTTTTAAAGGCAAAGAAAGCTTAAAACAAGGCATGTATTTTTTCTTCTTGCCCAATAAAAAAACCTTCGATATTATTGTCGGTAAAGACCAAAATTTTTCAATACATGCCGATACCACTGATTTACAAAACAAAGTAAAAGTAGAAGGCGACCGAGAAAACCAGGTTTTTGCGGATTATCAACAATTTTTAACCAAAAAAAGAAAAATTGCACAAGAATTAAGCGAAAAAAGAAAAACAGCAAAAGGAGAAGAACAAAAAAAAGTAGATCAGCAACTAAAACAGTTAAACAAAGAGGTACGTCAAAAAATTGAAGAAATTATTGCGGCGACTCCCGATGACTTTTTTTCAAAATTTTTAAAAGCTACTTTGGAAATAGAAGTACCCGATACCATTAAAGACCAAACTCAAAGATATTATTATTACCGCAACCGGTATTTTCAATATTTTGATTATAAAGATGCACGACTGCTACGCAGTCCCATCTATGAAAACAAAATTGATTTTTTTCTCGACAAGCTCCTACTTCAAGCTCCCGATACACTTATTCAATATGTGGATATGCTTATTGATGGCTCGCGTGGCGACAAAGAACTTTTTCGTTACATGCTTGTACACCTGTTTAACAAATATGCAAAAAGTGAACTCATGGGCATGGAAAACGTGTATGTGCATATTGCCGAAAAATACTATATTCCCGATGCTTATTGGAGCGACCCTGAATTTATTTCCGAATTGAAACGAAAAGTTGAACGTAAAAAGCAAGCATTAATTGGAATGGAGGCTCCTGAAATAAAAATGATTACCCTGCCCGAAGACCCTATCGATATTGAAGCACTTCGCGACCAATTAGAGGAGCTCCGCAAAAAAGGAGATGAGTACCTGGCTGATAAAAATACCATTGAGCGCGAAAAAAAGGAACTGATGCAAAATTATCCGAATTATACCGATTCGGCAGCCATCGAACAGGCAAAAATTAATCATTTGGCAGCAATTCTTAACGATGACTACATCCCTCATTTTGACGGATTTACATCCCTGCACCAAATTGATACCAAATACCTTATACTATGGTTTTGGGAACCCGATTGCAGTCATTGCCAAAAAATGACACCGGTTTTAGTTAAATTATACAATGAACAAAAACTTCGCGAAAAAGGGGTAACCGTAATGGCTATATACCTGCATCGAAATATTAACGAGTGGCATAAATACACCAATCACATAAAAGACTGGTACGATTTTGTATTAGAGCACAATATGGATATATTTTTGAATGTTTGGGAACCCTTTGGAATATCTCATTTTAGAGATAAATACGATATTTCTTCAACACCCGTTTTATATCTTTTAGATAAAGACAAAAAAATTATAGCAAAACGTATCAGTCCTGAACAAGCTGTAAATATTATCAACGATTTAGAAAAGCAAGAACAAAAAAAATAATATGATTTGGGCGGTCGAGCGGGCTTTCCGCTCATAGTCCTCGCCACAGCATGGACAAAACATCAGCGGCAAAGGAGCTTCCGTTTGGTCGCTCTTTGCCGCTGTGTTTTGTTTACCGTGCTGTGTCTGCGGGCTATCCGCTTATCCCTACCGCAAGCTCGCATCAAAGGCTTAGCATTAGTTAAAGTGTGTGTTTACTCCGTGAACCGGAAGAAGTTTTTTTAGAGTATTACCAATAATGGTGTGTATCAACCAGACCGGTAGGCTAAGGTTGCGGATTTAAGGTTTACTACATTAAGGCATAAGTTAAAATATTTTGCAAAGTTTGAATTAAAAATATATATTTGAACTTAAGCATCAACAATTCCACCAATCGATCATATTGGTGAAATATCGAACAAAATCAAATAATTGTAATTATCTGATATTCTGAATCATACAAAAAAGTAAAAATATATAAAAACCGCTTGGTTCAATACACAAAGCGAGATCTTATATAGCCAATACAAGAAAAAGAAAACCGAGTACTAAAATTGAAAGAGAAACGAAAATGAAATATGAAATTTAACGAAGATACAAGAGTAAAAATCCCTTCGATTCTGCATTTATGCAGACTTGGATATGAGTACCTTTCATTAAAAGATGCGAAATGGGATTTAGATACAAACATATTTCCTGATATTTTCAAAAAATCAATCATTAAAATCAATCCTGACTTTGACGAAGAACAAGCAGAAAGATTATTAGTTGACACTTCCCTACTTCTGGATAATGAAGATTTAGGAAAAGCATTTTACGAAAAATTGATTAGCAATTCAGGTGTTAAACTTATTGACTTTGACAATTTTGAAAATAATACTTTCAATGTTGTTACCGAACTGACTTACAAAAATGGAGAGGAAGAATTTAGACCTGATATTATTCTGCTGATTAACGGAATGCCTTTGGCTTTTATCGAAGTTAAGAAACCAAATAACAGAGACGGAATAATTGCAGAAAGAG
>JAKIUH010000406.1 GCA_021647685.1 Bacteroidales bacterium | reverse complement strand
AATGATTTTGATGTTATTTTGCTCGATATGAATTTTACAAAGGATGCAATTAGTGGTAAAGAAGGATTTTATTGGTTGGATAAAATTTTAGAAATAGACCCTTCTGCAGTAGTTATTTTTATTACAGCTTACGGTGATGTTGAAAATGCAGTAAAAGCCATTAAGTTGGGAGCCGTTGATTTTGTAAATAAACCTTGGCAAAACGAAAAATTGATTGCTACCGTATCGGCTGCTTATAAGTTAAGATTATCGCGCCTTGAAATTGACTCTTTAAAAGAGAAGCAATCGGGCTATAAAGCTATCTTGGATCAGCCTTTCGGCGATTTTATAGGAACATCTCCCGGTATGATTAAGGTGTTTGAAACCATTAAAAAAGTGGCTCAAACTGATGCCAGCGTTTTAATTCTTGGTGAAAACGGAACAGGAAAGGAGTTGGTCGCTCGTTCTTTACATAAACACTCGACACGGAAAGATGAGGTAATGATTAATGTGGACTTGGGTGCTTTAACCGACACACTTTTTGAAAGCGAATTATTCGGACATGTCAAAGGCGCTTATACAGATGCTAAAATTGACCGACCGGGACGTTTTGAAATTGCTTCGGGAGGAACACTTTTTTTAGATGAAATAGGTAATCTGTCTTTACCGCTTCAATCTAAATTACTTACTGTTTTAGAAAGGCGTGAAGTAACCCGCTTAGGTTCAAATAAAGCGCGCCCCATTGATATTCGTTTAATCTGCGCAACCAATATGCCCATTCAGCAATTAATTAAAGAAGGTAAATTTCGCGAAGATTTGCTGTACAGGATAAATACTGTTGAAATTCATATCCCGCCATTGCGTGAACGTGCCGAGGACATTTCTTTGTTGGCTGAACATTTTTTAAAAGTTTATGCTAAAAAATACAAAAAACGAATCAAAGAAATTAGTTCTGCCACGCATAAAAAATTATTGCAATACAGTTGGCCCGGAAATGTACGTGAATTGCAACATGCTATTGAACGTGCAGTAATCATGGCGGATACTAATGTTTTACAACCTTTTGATTTTCATCTTACCAACAATCGTGATACAGTAGATGAATTAGAATTGGAGAACTATAATTTAGAGGAAGTTGAAAAAATTATCATCTTAAAAGTATTAAAAAAACACAGGGGAAATATAAGTAGTGCTGCAAAAGAGCTTGGACTTACCCGCACATCTTTGTATCGTAGATTAGAAAAATATGATTTATAAAAATTTCAGGATAAATATTGTTTTCAGGGTAATATTGCTTGTTTTAAGCATTTTTGCTTTTGTATATGTGCTTTTGGCAGGAAAATTCTTTATGACTCCTTTGATATTTGGAATATTAATTGTCATTCAGATTATTTCTTTAATAAATTATATAGATAAAACCAACCGGATTGTCAGTAATTTCTTGGATTCCATTCGTTTTTCCGATTTTAGCCGTACTTTTCAGGTCGAGGGACTGGGAGCTTCATTCGATCATCTTAAACGTTCATTTAATCGGGTTATTGATGATTTTCAAAAAATCAGAAGCGAAAAAGAAGAACATTATTTTTATTTACAGCAAATTATTTCTCATGTCGAAATTGGAATACTTGCCTATAGAAAAGATGGAAAAGTTGAAATGATAAATAATGCGGCAAAAAAACTTTTTAATATTCATAATTTAGAAAACATTCATTTATTGGAAAAATGGAGTATCGGGCTGGACAAAATATTTTTAAATATTAAACCCGGTGATAATGAACTTGTAAAAGTTAAAAAAGGGGAAGAAATACTACAACTCTCTATTCATGCCACCCAATTTAAAATTAATGAGCGCGAAATTATTTTGGTTTCGATAAAAAATATTCAAACCGAATTGGAAGAACAAGAAATGAAAGCATGGCAAAAACTCATCAGGGTGCTTACCCATGAAATTATGAATTCCATTGCACCTATTGCCTCACTTACTTCCACTGTAAACCTTATGGTAAAAGATGCATCTGAAGAGATTAAAGAAAAAAATCAGGAAGGCTTTGATAACGAAACTTTTGATGATATTATCGAAGCGCTCGAAACCATTCATAAACGAAGCACCGGACTTATTCATTTTGTTGAAAAATATCGTAATTTAACCAAGATTCCAGACCCTAATTTTACAGTTTATAATATTAAAAATCAGTTTGAAAATATTTTTAATTTATTAAAAAAAGAACTTTCCGATAAAGATATTCGTCTTGAAATAGATGTAATTCCTGAAAAATTAGAACTTACTGCCGATGAGCAATTAGTAGAACAAGTATTAATTAATATGGTTAAAAATTCAGTACAGGCATTGGAAAACATTCAAAATCCGAATATAAAACTTAAAGCATTTATTAATAACAATGGACGAAGAGTGATTCAGGTGCTTGATAACGGACAAGGAATTATTAGTGAAGTGGGTGATAAAATTTTTATACCTTTTTTTACTACTAAATCAGCAGGCTCCGGAATAGGACTTAGTCTCTCAAAACAAATTATGCGCTTGCATGGCGGCAACATCAAAGTTAATTCCGAGCCTTTTAAAGAAACTTGTTTTACGCTTACATTTTAGTATTTAGCAAAATATTAAATAAAAATTATACTTTTGCAGCCAAAACAATAAAATTGGAACAAAAAGATAAAGAAATATTTGAAAACGGGCAAAAATTACCCTTAATAGATGAATTTTACACTGTTCAAGGGGAAGCATTTCATACGGGACTGGCTGCCTATTTTATACGCATTGGTGGTTGTGATATCGGCTGCCGTTGGTGCGATACGAAAATATCATGGAGTTTTGATACGCACCGTTTGGCGGATGTAAAAGAAATTACCGAAAATGTTTTAAAAAGTAAAGCCGATACCATTGTTGTTACCGGAGGCGAACCTACCTTATATCAGCTGGCACCCCTTTGCTCAGAAATTAAAAAGCACAATATTCAAATGCATATTGAAACATCAGGGGCTTATCAATTAACCGGTGAGTGGGATTGGATATGTCTTTCGCCCAAAAAACAAACCCCGCCACGTGATGAAATCTATCAAATAGCCAATGAATTAAAAGTTATTATTTATAATGTGGCAGAAGATCTTAAATGGGCAGAAGAGGAAGCTACAAAAGTTTCAAGAAATTGTTACCTCTATCTGCAACCGGAGTGGAGCCGACGAAAAATTAACACACCTTTAGTCGTTGATTACATAAAAAAACATACGAAATGGAAATTATCCCTACAGACACATAAATACATAAATATAAAATAACCTATGCGTAAATTTTTAATTCTTTTCTTCTTGGTATTATCGCAAATAGGATTTTCGCAATATCAAAAAAATTATTCGACAAAATCCAAAAAAGCAATAAAATTTTTTGAATCGGCATATCGCAGTTATAATTCAATGAAATATCAAGACGCATTGAATTATCTTGATATGGCAAAAAAAGCTGATAAAAAATTTATTGAACCCTACCTTTTGGCAGCAAATATCTTCGAGGAAAACGGTTATTATCAAAAAGAAATAGATGCCTATAAAACAGCATTGTCAATAGATTCTAATTTCTCGGCAAACACTTATTATTTCTTGGGTGAAACGGAATACCGCATGGGATTTTATGCCGATGCAGTCCGGCATCTTAAAAAGGTTTCAGATTTTGATAACTTGAAACCCCGCATTGAGAAAATGGCAGAAATAGTTTTGAAAAGAGCTGAATTTGCTGTCCAAGCGGTAAAAACACCTGTGCCTTTTAATCCGATAAATTTGGGCGATGGTATTAACACTAAACTCGATGAGTATTGGCCAT
>JAKIUH010000405.1 GCA_021647685.1 Bacteroidales bacterium | reverse complement strand
CATTATCCAAATATATAAAATAATATTCTATTAATTTTAGGCTTATTTAAGTTTTTTTTAAGTTTTGTTTTTTTTTGACGAACGATACATTTTACTCCATTGATGGACTTATTTTTAGGTCATTGGAAGAAAAAATAGTTTTTTAAAAAACTATTCAATCACTATTTCATCAACAAAAATCCAAGAATCACCACCTGCACCCAAATGCCAATCCGGTATGGTTCCATAATTTTTAGCTTTTACTTTTACATAACGGGCTTTTACATTATTAAGTTCATAGGTAAAATCAATATGTATATCTTTATAATCATTATCAGGTACTCCATTATAAACTACTCCTACCTTATTAAAATGAACACCATCATTTGATACTGAATATTCAACTTCCTTAGGCATCCAAATCCATGAACGAATAGATTGTAAAAAACCGGTACTTATTTTATGAATTGCCTGTATTTTACCCAAATCTACAATTGCCCCAAAATCTTCTTTTTGATAACCTTGCCATAAACCGTCTCTAAAATCATCGCCACCACGAAGGTAATCAATTAAAGCCTCGTCGCCACCGGCTGTATATTGCTTACTATATTTTGATAAAAGCCTAATTTTTCGTCCCTTCGGAATTTTTACAAATTTGGTGCTGATGATAGTACTTGCTGTATTATTTTTACCGTAAACAATGGCTTTAATGGTGGTGGTTTCTTTCAGGATTATTGGTTTTTCATACAATACGGAATTTTCCGTTGGTTCTGTTCCATCTGTTGTATAATAAATTTTTACACCCTTGAAAGGTGCATTTATTTCAACCGGTAAACTATCTTTAAAAGTTAATGAACGGGCTTTTAGAAACGGTACAGGCTCAATTAAATCATCTTTAATAATGGATTTTGGGCAATCTTCTTTTTTGCTTCCAAATGATTTATTCGGCTCTTTACCCATTTTAAGTTCAAGTACACCGCCTTCCATAATTACATCATGGGTAATAAAAGATTTTTTATAAGCCTTACCGTTTAATTTAGCCGATTGAATATAAATATTTTTACCGGAAACATCAGGGGCTTCAATGGTAAAAGTATTCCCGTTTTCAAGATGAATGCTGATTTTTTTAAACAGAGGCGTTCCTAAAATATAATCTACACTTCCGGGCGTTACGGGATAAAAGCCCATGGCACTGAAAACATACCAAGAAGACATTTGCCCGCAATCTTCATTTCCGCTCAATCCGTCCGGCGCATTGTAATATTGTTCGTCCATAATTTTACGAACCATTGCTTGTGTTTTCCATGGCATTCCGGCATAATTGTGTAAATAAGCCATATGATGACTGGGTTCGTTGCCATGGGCATATTGCCCGATTAAACCGGTAATATCCGCCTGTTGCCTTCCTGTTGTTTTTGAACTTGTACTGAATAATTCATCTAATTGTTTTATAAAAGGCTCATTTCCACCATGTAATTTTATTAAAGTTTGAATATCTTGCGGAACAAAAAAACTGTATTGCCATGCATTTGCCTCAGTATAATTAAAATCTACTTCACTGGGGTCAAAAGGAGATTTCCACATATTGTGAAATTTAGGCTGCATAAATCCGTTTTCCGGATTAAACAAATTTTTGTAAAACTGTGCTCTTTGAATAAATCGTTTATAATCTTTCTTTTTTCCGATTTCTTTTGCTACCTGTGCAATGCACCAATCATCGTATGCATATTCGAGTGTTTTGGAAACCGATTCAGCTTCATCGTCAATAGCAATAAAACCTTTGGTTTTATAAGCATCTAAACCTAAATGCTCCATATCGGCACTGTGTTTCATTGCCTCAAATGCTTTTTCTATATCAAAAGCGCGAATGCCTTTTTGGTAAGCATCTGTAATTACGGGTATAGAATGATAAGCAATCATCGTTCCCGTATAATTTCCGGCAAGCTCCCACACGGGTAACTGTCCGCCATTTTCATATTGATGCAAAAATGTTTTAATAAAATCCACTGTTCTTGCTTGTTGCGTAATGGTAAACAAAGGGTGCGTTGCCCTGAAAGTATCCCATAATGAAAATACGGTATAATTGGTAAAATTATCTGCTTGATGAATTTTTAAATCCGTACCACGATACTTACCATCCACATCCATAAAAATATTCGGATTTAAAAAGGAATGATACATTGCGGTGTAAAAAATTGTTTTTTGCTCATCTGTACCTCCTTCTACTTGAATTTTATTTAGTTCTTTATTCCATTTTTCATTCGCCTGTTGTCTGATTAAATCAAAATCCCAAGCAGTATTCTCTTTTTGAAGATTTTTACGTGCACCCTCAATACTCACAGCTGAAATACCAACTTTAAGCAAAATTGCTTCCTCGTTTGCCACGTCAAAATCAAGTATTGCTTTTAAATTCTTGCCTTCTGCCTCTTTAATTCCCTCCTTAATATTATCGTCAACGGCTATATGTGCTCTGTTAAAAGGTTTTGAAAATTGTACGACAAAATAGATATACTGGTCTTTTGCCCATGCCTCTGAACGTCTCATTCCTACCAGTTCAGTTTCACCTGTAATTTTAATTGATGATTCTATTACCCTGTCGCGATGTTTTAAATCAATAATTATATGCGCATTCGGGCATTCAGGAAAGGTATATTTATGCATTCCGGTACGTTCGGTAGCCGTAAGTTCTGCAAAAATCATATATCTATTCAGGATTACACTGTAATAACCCGGCTCGGCATATTCATTTTCATGTTTGAATGAAGATTCATATCCGTAATTACCGCCTGTAAACGAATAATTACATCGCGTAGGCATAATTAAAATATCTCCGTAGTCGGAAATTCCCGTACCGCTTAAGTGTGTATGGCTAAAGCCATAAATAACCGAATCGGAATAATGATAGCCGGAGCAGCCGTCCCAACCGCTTAAACGAGTATCGGGACTTAACTGAACCATTCCGAATGGCAAACTTGCCCCCGGATAGGTGTGCCCGTGTCCGCCTGTTCCGATAAATGGATTGACCCACTTTGTTAAATCTTGGTATTGGATTTCTTTTTTACAAGAACTAAGAATACTCAACACTATTAATAAAATACCGAAGCGCTTTAAGTTATTCATGTGATTGTTTTTTATTATTTTCTATAGTCTCATTAACCCGAGGCTCAGCAAAGTTATACCTCCACTTACATATAGTGTTATGTCAAGCATGTTCTATTCACACCAAGTTTCGTTCTTTTTATGTAGAACTTTGTTAAAAATTTTGACCATAACTACAACTATGCTAAAAATTTTTGCCTTGTTCTACTCAAAAATAACTTCAACTTATATGACACAACATACTTGACATAACACTAGGCTTACACTGATTTAATCAATTTAAATAATTATGTCCTATATCCGCCAGCCAGCGGATAGATGTTTTATTAAAGTAAACTTCCACTTTGTGGCGATTAATTATTTTAAAATTTGGAAACTAAATTTTAATTTTTATTCTTGCTAAATTTAATACCCAAAGTTATTACTTAATTTCTTCCCAAATAAGAGCTGCAGCACCTAAAATAGCTGCATTTTTGCCCATTAAGCCGGATAATTCAACGCGCACTTTATTTTGATATATTTTTAAAAGATTTTCTTCCATATATTTTTTAGTAGGCACTAAAATATAATCGCCTGAAAGCGCCAAACCACCAAAAAGAAAAATTGCTTCGGGGCTTGTTATGGCAACAGCATCAGCCAATTTACGCCCAAGTACCAATGCCGTATAATCAAATGCTTCTAAGGCAATTTTATCATTTTTTACGGCTGCTTCAAATATATCTTTTGAATTGAGTTGTGCCCGGTCAATGG
>JAKIUH010000404.1 GCA_021647685.1 Bacteroidales bacterium | reverse complement strand
AGGAACGAAAAAATTACCAAATACGGCTGGAATACCCGGAATGATAAACAAAAATATCATAATAACACCATGGAGTGTAAAAGTTTTGTTATAAGTAGATGCTTCCATGATGGTTTTTCCGGGAGCTATTAATTCAAGTCGCATCAGTAATCCTAAAATTACTGCAACACTAAAAAATATTGCAATGGAATACATGTAAAGTAAACCGATACGTTTATGATCGGTAGTTGTTAACCAGGACTTAATTCCTTTGCCGCCCTGTTTGAAAAAATTATCTGCCGGAAGTGCAGTTTGTTCTGTTGACATATTTACTGTTTTTGTTTATTGTGAGTAATAGGTTTTTTCTTTAAAACTACTGTAAAGAAGAAAATAGCTACTAAAATCATAATTAGTGTGCCGGATATTTTTGTAAAATTCATTACATAAGTTTTTCCTTTGGCATCATAGCTAAAACAATATTTTAATAGTTTGTTAATTGTTGGACTTGATTTCTCATCAGCAGCTTCAACAGCAGCCATTTTTAAATCAAAGGGTAAAAAATAAGTACCGTGCAGGTATCTGGTGATTTTGCCTTTAGGGCTTATTGCAATAATGGCAGCCGTGTGGATAAAATCATCTCCATCACGTTTAAATTTAAAGCCCACGGCATCCGTTATTTTATGAATGTTTTTTAAATCGCCGGTAAGCCAAATCCATTGCGAAGCATCAATCTTTTTTTTAATCGTGGAAACATAGTTTTTCTTTTTTTGGATTCCAATACTGGGGCGATCATCTTCATTCATACTTATGGTAATGATTTGATAATCTTTTCCTAATTCAATATTTGCACGATCAATAACTTCTGCTAACCCGTCTAATAAAGGACTGCACAAACCCGGGCAATTGTAGTAAACAAAATTGATGAATGTGGGCTTGTTTATCAAACTTTTTAAATTTACCTGATTACTGTCTTGATCGATTAAGATAATGTCGTCAGGAATAATACTGTCTAATTTTTCGTATAGTCCTATTTCTTCATTGTTCCCGAATTTGGGAGGTTGTGCATTTATTAGTTCATATGAAGCAAAGAGAACTAATAAAATACTGTAAAAAAATCTTTTTTTCATCGGTTCTTAAAATTATTTATATCTATAAATCTATATATGTATAAAGAATAATAGATATTAAGATGTTTAACTCTTAAATGTGTGTAAAAAAATATTACTCAGTTCGTTATGCTGACTTTTTGTAGCATTGTCTCGAAAGCAAATATATAAAAAAATCAATTTAACACAAATTTAGACTAAATAAAAATAAGTTTTTTTACTTTTGTGCTTCAATTTTTGAGTATTTCTTCAATGAATAAAGAAATTTTTCGTCTAGCGATTCCTAATATAATAAGTAATATTACGGTTCCTTTGTTGGGAATGGCTGATTTGGCTATACTCGGACATTTAGATTCTGAAAAGTATTTGGGTGCAATCGCGTTGGGAGGGACTATCTTTAATGTTATCTATTGGAGTTTTGGTTTTTTAAGGATGGGTACGAGTGGCTTTGTATCACAAGCTTACGGGAAAAATGATGCGTCCGGAATAGCAGCAGTTTTATCTCACTCTTTACTTATTGCTTTGTTGGGAGGCTTGGTTTTGGTTCTGTTGCAATATCCTATTCAAAAAATTTCATTTTATTTTTTAAATGGAAGTACCGAAGTCAAAAGTTTGGCGATGCAATATTTTTATATACGTATTTTTGCAGCGCCTGCAACACTCTCGTTATATGCTCTAAATGGGTGGTTTACAGGAATGCAAGATGCTAAAACCCCCATGTTTGTAGCAATTGTGATTAATATTTTAAATATTGCATTTAATGTACTTTTTGTGTATGGGTTTGATTTAAAATCTGATGGAGTGGCATGGGGAACCTTGCTTGCACAATATGGTTGCTTTTTTCTGGCAGTTTTTTTTATTTTTAAAAAATATCGAGTTACACTTAAAAATATTCATTTACCTTTTAAAATAAATGTTAATCTGATGAATGAATTATTTAAGGTGAATAAAGATATTTTTATCAGAACTTTAGTTCTGATAGCGGTTGTTTCTTTTTTTACTGTTAAAAGTGCGGCAGTCAGCGATCAGATCCTTGCAGTGAATACCATTTTGCTGCAATATTTACTTTTGTTTTCATTTATAATGGATGGTTTTGCTTATGCCGCCGAAGCACTTGCCGGTAAATATTACGAAGCAAGAAACCGCCAGCTGCTTTCAAAAATGATACGTTATATTTTCTTCTGGGGAGCATTGATGAGTATTGCTTTTACCGGATTGTATTTATTTTTTAATGATAAAATTTTAGTATTGCTTACCAATAATTCTGTTATAATAGAAAAGGCGCAACCTTTTTTGTTTTGGGTAAGCCTTATACCTCTTGCCGGTTTTGCCGGATTTCTTTGGGATGGTATTTACATTGGAACCACTGCATCAAAACTTATGCGTAATACTATGCTTATTTCTGCATTGGTATTTTATTTTCCGGTATATTATTTCCTTGTTAATGAGATTGATAACCATGCCTTATGGCTGGCGATGATATTATTTTTGGCAGCACGAGGTATTAGTCAGACTATTTTTTCGCGAAAAGCTGTTTATAGTTTTTGATTTTCGTCATAGAAAATTGTTCATTCGTCAAAGATAATTGTTAAAATATGTTAATTGTAAAAATATGAAGCAACTATTTGCGTTTAAGCAACATCTCATTCAAACAAACTATTCATCAAAATCAAATTATTATGACATTAAAGAAACTATTTACTGACCGTATTTCTTTAGAATACAGTAAAAGTGAAATAGCTTTAATCCTTGTTTCCGGTTTGATGTTAGTAATGTTAAATTATTTAATGATAACCGGTATTAAGCATCAGCACAAAGTACATAATGGAACTGAGCAGGTGCATGTTCGTAAATGAAGTTGTTTTGCAACTGATAAGTTTAAATCTTTTGAGCGGCTTTTACAGCCGCTTTTTTTTGTATCAATTGTTAAATTAAATAAAAGAACTTACTTTTGAGCCGCAATTAAACTAAATGATTTATGGAACAAATAAAAATTGATTTTGGAGGTATCACTAAATTTTTGAGCAGTGATGAAATTCATGAATTTGCTGTCAAAACAAAAGAAAGTAACCGGGCACTTCATGATAAAACCGGTTTGGGAAACGATTTTTTGGGATGGGTAAACTTACCTAATGAAATTAATAACAGTAAAGCGATTCATGAAACAGCAAAAAGTATTCGTGAAATTGCTGATATTGTTGTAGTTATAGGTATCGGAGGCTCATATCTCGGTGCAAAAGCAGTTATTGATGCACTGTCCGGAAGCTTTGGGCAATCAAAAGGCAGTAGAATTATTTATGCAGGGCATAATATCGGAGAGGATTATTTGTTTGAGCTTATTAATTTTTTACAGGATAAAGAATGGGCAATTACTGTAATCTCTAAATCGGGAACTACCACTGAGCCGGCTATTGCATTTAGGATTTTAAAAAATGAGTTGGAGAAAAAGTATGGAAAGCAAAATACCGTTAAACGAATTGTTGCTATTACCGATGCTGAAAAAGGTGCTTAAAGACAATTGGCGGATAAAGAAGGATACAAAACTTTTGTTATCCACGATGATGTGGGCGGCAGGTATTCTGTTTTAACTCCGGTAGGATTACTTCCAATTGCCTTAGCAGGCTTTAATATTGATGAATTAGTGAAAGGCGCCCGGTTTATGTATGAAAAAATTGAGGCAAGTGTTGATTATGAAAATAATATAGCTGCTCAATATGCTGCTGTGCGTAATGCCTTATATAAAAAA
>JAKIUH010000012.1 GCA_021647685.1 Bacteroidales bacterium | reverse complement strand
GTTTAAAAACTCAGGGCGAATAGTTTTACGCAACATTTCGAGCAACTGCATCTGAGTTTTCTCCATTATTTCATTCTGATTTCCGGCATTCAAATTATCCATATTTTGCTGAATAATTTCTGCTCCCAAATTCGAGGTCATGATAATAATTGTATTCTTAAAATTAATGGTACGCCCTTTATTATCGGTTAATCTGCCATCGTCGAGAACTTGCAGGAACACATTAAAAACATCGGGGTGCGCCTTCTCAATTTCATCTAACAATACTACCGAATAAGGTTTATGTCGAACCGCTTCGGTAAGCTGACCTCCTTCGTCGTAACCAACATATCCGGGAGGAGCTCCAACCAAACGTGATACGGAAAATTTTTCCATATATTCACTCATATCAATACGTACCAAAGCATCTTCAGTATCAAATAAGTATTTTGCTAATATTTTAGCTAATTGAGTTTTACCTACACCTGTGGGTCCTAAAAAGATAAAAGAACCAATCGGTCGCTTGGGGTCTTTTAATCCGGCACGGTTTCGTTGAATGGCTTTTACCACTTTACCAACAGCATCATCTTGCCCAATCACTTTTGTCTGTAATTCTTCTTTCATTTTCATCAGACGTACACCCTCAGTCTGTGCTATCCTTTGAACGGGTACACCGGTCATCATGGCTACCACTTCTTCAACATTGTGTACATCAACCGTTTCACGATTGGTTGATAAATCTTCTTCCCACTTTCGTTTCTCTTCATCAAGTTTTTTCATCAACTCATGCTCCTTGTCACGGTGCGAAGCGGCAAGCTCGAACTGCTGATTTTTAACTGCATCAAGCTTTAACTTGTTAATTTCTTCAATTTCTTTTTCAATCTTTTCAATTACTTCGGGTATTTTTATTTTTGAAATATGCACCCGAGAACCCGATTCGTCTAAAGCATCAATTGCTTTATCCGGAAGATGCCTGTCGCTGATATATCTTTCGGTCAATTTTACACAACTTTGAATAGCAGCATCGGTATAAATAACATTATGATGATCTTCGTACCTATCCTTAATATTATTTAAAATCTCAACGGTTTCTTCTACCGAGGTAGGGTCAACCATAATTTTTTGGAATCGACGTTCCAAAGCACCATCTTTTTCAATATATTGACGATACTCATCTAAAGTAGTGGCACCAATACATTGGATTTCGCCACGTGCCAGTGCAGGTTTTAGCATATTGGATGCATCCAAAGACCCGCTGGCACCACCGGCACCCACAATCGTATGAATTTCATCGATGAACAAAATAACATCATTTGTTTTTGCCAACTCGTTTAAAATAGACTTCATTCGTTCTTCAAACTGTCCACGGTATTTTGTACCGGCAACAACCGAAGCAACATCTAAAGTAACAATTCGTTTACCAAATAGTACGCGCGATACTTGTTTTTTGATAATGCGAATAGCCAAACCCTCAGCAATAGCAGACTTTCCTACTCCCGGTTCACCAATTAATACCGGATTATTTTTCTTTCTCCGGCTAAGAATTTGTACCAAACGTTCAATTTCCAAATCACGACCAACAATCGGGTCTAATTGATTTTGCTCGGCAGCTTTAGTTAAATCAACGCCAAAATTATCCAATACCGGTGTTTCCGATTGGGATTTTCCTTTACCTGAAAAACCTTGTTGCCCTGGATTATCTTTATCTTCACGCAAATCATCATCTTCATTAGGTATTTCAGAACGGAAAGTATGCGCTAATTTATTTCGTAAACGCTCATAATCAACATCATACTTAGCCAAAACCTGAGTAACCACACTACTGCTGTCTTTCAGTATTGCAAGTACAAGATGTTCAATATCAGGAACTTGACTTTTTGTTGAAATAGCTTCAAGTTCAGTCATTTTCAAGGCGCGTTCGGCAGTTTTTAATAAACCGGTACTTTGTTCGCTGTTTAAAATAGTTTCAGGTACATCTACCCTAACTCTGTCTTCAATTTCCTGTTTAACCAACATTAAGTCTATTCCTAAATCTTCCAAATCACTTAAAACAGGAGCAGTTCCTTCGCGTAGAATACCTAAAAATAAATGTTCCGTACCAATATATTTATTACCCAAACGCACAGCCTCTTCTTTACTGTACGAGAGTATTTTCTTTATTTTATCTGTAAATCTTGGATTCATATATTAAAAATTATTAGCTACAAAAATATGAATTTTTTAAGTTAAATAAAAGTTTATTCGCAATAGCAGACAAAAAAGAGTTTTATGTCCGTAATAAATAATACAAAATTAAAATTATCAAACTTCTTACCATTTGATAGGAGTTTTGTTGTTTTTTATTAAAAACTCATTAGTTTTACTAAAATGTTTGTTTCCAAAAAAACCACGATGTGCTGCAAAAGGCGAGGGATGAGCCGATTGCAGTACATAATGCTTACTCTTGTCTATTACAGCTCCTTTCTTTTGAGCATAAGCGCCCCATAATAAAAATACGATTCCTGACTTTTTGTCAGATATTTGTTTAATCACTGCATCTGTAAAAATTTCCCAACCTTTGTTTTGGTGTGAACCTGCTTGGTTTGCGCGTACTGTTAATGTAGCATTTAAAAGTAATATTCCTTGCTTAGCCCAAGGTTCTAAATTACCACTTTCAGGAATTGCCGTTCCTATATCAGATTGAATTTCCTTAAAGATATTTACCAAAGATGGGGGTTTACGAATACCATCATTTACCGAAAAACACAATCCATTTGCTTGACCTTCACCATGGTATGGATCTTGACCAATAATTACCACCTTCAAATCGTCAAAACTGCAATGTGCAAAAGCATTAAATATTAATCTGCCCGGCGGATATACCTTATATATATTATACTCTGATTTAACAAAATCAACGAGTTGATGAAAATAGTTTTTTTCAAACTCATCTTTCAGTATTTCTTTCCACGATTCGGCAATTTTTACTTCCATGATGATATAGAAATTAAATTATAGATTTTCCGGCTAAAAACTATTGTCAATTTAGTAATACTTTCAAAAATAGCTCGTCAAATTACTATAAAAAAATTAACAAATAGGCATTTGTATTGATCAAATAAAATTATATAAGCTGTTAAATTTCAGTAAATTTATTCGTAATTCATAATTTGTAATTATTTAGAAACGAATAAGTTAATATCAATACAAAATTAAATATATTATTTTACATGCTGTAAGAATGTTTTTAACAGTTAATTGTTAATAAACTAATTTAAAAAATATTCGATTTTAGCGATTATTTAGCTAATTTAGCGCTTCGTTTTAAAAAAAGTGTTTTATTGCCTTAAATCGCCTTATTTTAAATAATAATTAAAAATAGCTCGTTTAAGGTATGTTTTAAAATACTATTATATATCTGATATACAGATAAATACAATAAGTTAAATTAATAAATTAAACGAATGTCTGAAAATTACGACAGAATTAAGATTGTTGATATTGAGGAAGAAATGAAATCATCCTACATTGATTATTCAATGTCGGTAATTGTTTCAAGAGCATTGCCCGATGTACGTGATGGATTAAAACCGGTACATCGCAGGGTATTGTTTGGAATGAGGGAATTGGGAATTACAGCTTCCAAACCTTATAAAAAATCAGCAAGAATAGTGGGAGAGGTACTGGGTAAATATCACCCACACGGTGACAGTTCGGTGTATTTTGCCATGGTACGTATGGCACAAGAATGGTCTTTGCGCTACCCATTAGTTGACGGACAAGGAAACTTTGGTTCGATAGATGGCGATAGCCCGGCAGCAATGCGTTATACAGAGGCTCGCTTAAATAAAATTGCCGAAGAAACATTGGCTGATTTGGATAAAAATACCGTTGATTTTCAACTTAATTTTGATGATACATTAGAAGAACCTACGGTTTTACCTACCCGGATACCTAATTTATTGGTAAACGGAGCATCCGGTATTGCTGTTGGTATGGCAACAAACATACCACCGCACAATTTAGGTGAAGTAATAGATGCAACCATTGCAACTATAGATAATCCGGATATTACCATTGAAGAAATAATGGTACACTTAAAAGCCCCTGATTTCCCAACAGGAGGTATTATTTACGGCTATCAAGGAGTTAAAGATGCTTATGCAACGGGAAAGGGCAGGGTAGTGGTACGTGCCCGTGCCGAGATTGAAACCACAGACTCAGGCAGAGAGAAAATCGTGATTACAGAAATACCTTATCAGGTAAATAAAGCAGAGCTTATACAAAAGGTTGCCGATATGGTAAACGATAAAAAGCTGGACGGTATTTCTAATGCTAATGATGAATCTGACCGTACGGGAATGCGTATTGTTTTTGATATAAAGCGGGATGCCATGGCAAGTATTGTATTGAATAAATTATTCAAATACACTGCCTTACAGTCAAGTTTCAGTATTAATACCATTGCCTTGGTAAAAGGAAGACCCCAATTGCTGAATGTTAAAGAATTACTTGAACTTTTTATTGAACACCGCCACGATGTAGTTCAACGAAGAACTCAATATGAACTGGATCAGGCTGAGAAAAAAGCTCATGTTCTTGAAGGTTTAATCATCGCAATTGATAATCTTGATGAAGTAATTAAACTAATTCGTGCATCAAAAACACCTGAGGATGCCCGAAACGGATTAATGGAGCGTTTTGATTTATCAGAGATTCAGGCGCGGGCAATTTTAGATATGCGCCTGCAAAAATTAACAGGTCTGGAACGGGATAAATTAAAAGCAGACTACGAAGAGTTAATGAAATTAATTGCTCATTTAAAAGAAATCTTGGCAGATAAATCTTTAAGAATGCAAATAGTTAAAGATGAGCTATTAGAGGTTAAAGAAAAATATAATGATGAGCGCCGTACCGAAATTCAGTATTCATCGGAAGAATTTAATCCTGAGGATTTTTATGCAAACGAAGATGTAGTAATTACCATTTCTAAATTAGGCTACATTAAACGTACGGCATTAACCGAATTTAAAACACAGCACAGAGGCGGAACCGGTGCAAAAGGCAGTACAACTCGCGATGCAGATTATCTGGAACATCTTTATGTTGCATCCATGCACAATACCATGCTGTTTTTTACCGAAAAAGGTAAATGTTTCTGGTTAAAAGTATATGAAATACCCGAAGGCAGTAAAACATCGAAAGGAAGAGCAATTCAAAATATGTTGAATATAGCACCGGACGATAGAGTTAAAGCCTATGTTAATGTAGAAACCATCACTGATGATGAGTATGTTGACAGCCACAATATCATTCTTTGTACCGAAAGAGGTATTGTGAAAAAAACCAGTTTACGCGATTATTCACGACCCCGCCAAAACGGAATTAACGCTATAGGTATTCGTGAGGGAGATAATCTTCTGCAAGCCCGATTAACCGATGGAAATAATGAAGTTATTATTGCTGCACGTTCAGGTAAAGCTATTCGTTTTAACGAAAGCACCGTACGTACTATGGGACGTACTGCCACGGGAGTTAAAGGCATAAATATTGCTGCAGAAGATAGAGTAATTGGTATGATTTGTATTGGCGACCAGGAAGAAACGGTATTGGTAGTATCAGAAAAAGGTTATGGAAAACGTTCCAAACTGGATGCCTACCGAATTACCAATAGGGGAGGTAAAGGTGTTAAAACATTAAATGTTACCGAAAAAACCGGAAAATTGATTTCCATTAAAAATGTTAAAGATACCGATCATTTGATGATTATTAATCGTTCCGGTTTAACAATAAGAGTTGCAGTTTCAACCATTCGTGTTTCAGGACGCGCTACACAAGGTGTTAAACTGATTAATATTAAAGGTAAAGATTCTATTGCAGCAGTAGCCAAAGTGGCAATTAATGATGATGCAAACGGCGAAGATACCGTAAACACAGAAGATTTGCCCGAAAATGAAAGTTAGCTAATTGGTTTTCAGAATTCAAATTTTAAAAGAATTACCAATAAACTAATTATCGACTTATTGCCTGTTGTAAAAAATATTGTAAAAATTTAAAAAAAGTTTACTTTTGCAAATATTTCAAAAACTAAATATTTAAAAATGAAAAAAATAGTTTTATTATTGATTGGAGTAGTTTTGAGCTTTGCCATTAATGCTCAGACTACTGCGCCACAAACTGCCGAAAGTTTGCTTAAAGCAAAAGCAAAAAGTGATGCAGATATTCAAAATCCTAAGAAAGCCGCAAAAATGGCTACTTGGCTAAAAAGAGGAAACATATACCTTGATTTATTACAATTCAACATCAAAGGACTTTGGATAGGTATGCCAACAGAAGGTTTGAGCGGTGCAGAAATACTAGTTGGAAAACCTCAAAAAATTATGACTCAGGGAAACAAGGAAGATTGGATTTATGAGCGCATAACTTTGCACTTTGAAGATAAAAAGCTTAAGAGTTGGGACGAAACCAAGCCACTGGTTGAAAACGGTGAAGATGTTGCAATGGAAGCCTACATGAAAGCGTGGGAATTGGACGAAAAAGGGAAATTAAAATCAGATAAAACTTTTTTAGCAAATATTGCTACTTTAAGAGGTATGTTTGCCGGTAAAGGTGTTGAATATTACAATGAAGCCGGAAAAACTAATGACACGGAATTATACAGAAAATCAGTATTGGAGCTGGATAAAGCATTAAAGTTAGGAGAATTTCCGAAAAACGAAGCAGATTCGATTTTTGACCTTGGATTAGTTGCTTATTACGCAGGAGTAATTGCTCAAAGCGGAAAACAATATGATTTAGCCGAGAAACATTATAAAATGTGTATTGAAAAAGGTTGGCAGGGTGATAAGCCTTATAATTCATTAGCTTCTTTGTATGCCGAGCAAGATAAACATGATTTGGAATTAAAAATTTTACAAGAAGGCTTTGATAAGTACCCTGATTCCAAATCTTTGCTTTTAAGTTTTATTAACTACTATTTACGTTCCGGAGAGTCGGAAAAAGCATTGGAAAAATTACAAAAAGGTATTAAAGATAATCCTGAAAATCAATCGTATTATTATGCAATAGGTACCTTATACGATGCTATGGTGTTGGATACAACAGACAAATATACCAAAGAGCAAAAGGCTGAGTATGAAAAACTAGCTATTGAAAATTATAAAAAAGCGATTGAATTAAAAGATGATTATTTCGATGCTATTTATAATTTAGGTGTACTTTATTATAACAAAGGAGTATATGTTTTAAAAGCAGCTCAGGATATTCCACCTAGTCAAAATGCGAAATACGAAGCAGAAAAACAAAAGGCGATTGATTTCTTCAAATTAGCTCTTCCATATATGGAAAAAGCACACGAAATTAATTATCGAGATAGAAATACGATTTTGTCATTATCAACCATATATTTAAAATTACAAATGTATGATAAACAAAAAGAGATGAAAGAACTTTTAGACTCTTTACCTGAGGAAGGTTCACCACTTGACAAATAAGTTTTAAATTTAAAAGAAAATAGGACAAAGATATTTTGTCCTATTTTTAACAACACCCTATTTAACATAATATAAATTATAGGACAAAAATGAAATCTTCACAAAAAAAAGGAACCTGATTAAAAGGCTCCTTTCTTATAAAAGTAGATTTTATCAACTTTTCAAAAAGTAAATTTAATCTTCTAACACAATATATTTAAAATTCAAACCAATGAGTTTTTCATATTGCTGACCGGAATCCAACATGTCATAATCATCCTCATAATAATACCACCAAATCGTAACCAAATCTTTGGCAAGACTGTCTCTGATAAGTAAAAATAATTTAGCAATTTGTTTCGATGATGCCGTGTTGTAGTAATCCAACTTAAATTCTAATGCCATATCTATAGGCACCTGGTCAGAATTAAAGAATTTTTCAACCCAATTTAAGATGGGTTCGTAAAAATCAAGAGCATCGGGCGGTAAAGATTTTCCACTAATAACGAATTTCTTCTCTTCAATATTAAAATTTACTTCCGGGGTATAACTAGATTCAGGTAAATATAATGACTCCATTGATTATTGATTTTGCTTATTTGTGTCCTAAGATAATAAATTTTGTGCTAATTTATGCCCAAAAATATTGTAAATTATTGAAATACTAAATATTTTTTTCAATCTTTAAGTAAATTTAACATACATTTTTAAGTAAAAATTATTTTCTCACATATTAGAGAAAAATAAGATACTTAAAATCAAACATTTGTATCTTCTAAACGAAGTTTAATAAATTTATTATACATAAAGCTCAGACCAATAATGAATAGAGAAGCAAAAATACCTAAACCGATATTATAATAGGCAGGAGCAGTTAAAGCCAAGCGTAAAATAACAGTGGCTAATGCAAAGCCTGAGTTACGGAAAACAATTATGTACAAGTAATTATAACGTAAAGATATGAGTATGATAAGTATATCAATAAATATAAGGGATGTGTAGAAAGATTTAAAAAAATGTATATGCATATCAAAAAACAAATTGCTTATAAGAGAATATATACCCGCTAAAGAAAAAATAACAATCATAAACAATGAAAGAACTTTCTTAATACGGACAAAACCCAATTGGTCTGTATCGGATTTTGTAATATTGATATGTTTTTGCATTTGTTTAAAAAATACTACCGCACTGAAAATAATTAAGGCACCAAAAGTATCTGCAAGCATTTTAATTACCTGATGAATATTTTCATCCCAAATAAAAGGTTCGGTAAACTCACCAAAATCTTTAAATGCTTGTCGTAAAAGGATCAGTGAAAAAATTTCAAATTGTTTTGCTAATGATGTAGAAACAGAGTTCGATAAAACAAATATCATACTCATTATTTCAATAATTAATAAGAAAGTAAAGGCAAACTCAATAGCAAAAAAATGATTTGCAGGCACTAAATCATTTAAAAAAGGAGGTAAAAAGTTCCAATTTTTTAACTCTATCAGAAAAAGTATAAATACAAACGAAAAAACAATAAGGGTTCCCGTAGATTTTAAAAATTTTCTATCTTCCCATAAAGAATGAAAACTATCGTAAATCCGGCATAAATTAAAAGTAAGATTTGTAATGCTTTTTTCGAACAATTTGATAAGTATTAAAATATAATAAACTGTGGTTTGGACAAATTAATATATACTAATTACTTTCAAAAAAAAGTTGTGTAGATATATAAAAAATATCCTATATTTTAAACCGGAGCCTAAACTATTCTTCATCATCACCTACGACAATATTTTTAAGGGCTTCATCCACATCTAATTTTTTAATTCTCAAATAATGATGCAAAGCCTCCCCTACTATTTCCTGATAATCTTTTTGATAATAATTGGCTAAAATTTTAATGCGTGATAATAAAATTTTATCAATTTCTATCACATTATCCGGTAGTTTTTCCGGTGTGCTGTTATTTTCATGCTTTTCCGTTTTTTTTTCTTTTTCCGTATTTTTAATAAATGAAGTATTGGAAAGCAATGCACTTTTTATATCGCTAATTTTTCTTTTCTTTTTTGCCATATTTTTTCAAAAATTCATTTGCAAAATTTCTATAATCACGTGCCCCGCGTGAGCGTGGTGCATATTCAAAAACAGTTTGCCCAAAAGCCGGCGACTCCATTAACGAAATATCTTGGCGTACATACGAATCGAACAATTTATCTTTTAATCGCTCATCTGCCATAATATTAGAAATAACGGCTTTTGAAAATTTAGTTCGAGGCGTAAATTTTGCCATTAAAATTCCGGCAAGTTCTAAATTTGGATTCATGCGCATTTTTACTTTTTCGGTGGCATTTAAAATACTGTCTAAACCGATAAAAGCAAAATTTTCGGTTTGCATGGGGACAATAAAATAATCGGCAGCTACCAACGAATTAATAGAAAGCAAGCCCAAACTGGGCGGACAATCAATAATAATATAATCAAATTTATCTTTTACTTCTGCCAAAACTTCTTTGGCAATAAATTCTCTCCCGGGCTCATTACTGATATTAAACTCATAATCCAGCAAATTGTGTGTTGAGGGAACCAAATGAAAATTAGCTAATTTTAACATTGAATCTTCAACACTTGCTTTGCGTATCAATACGTTACCAATATGTTTTTCCGGCTCACGAATACCTTTTGATAAAGTTAAATTACATTGGCTGTCAAAATCAAGCAAAAGTACTTTCTTGCGTTTTTTTGCCAATGCTGCACCAAAATTCAAAGCGGTGGTAGTTTTTCCGGTACCGCCTTTGTAATTAATTATGGATATTATTGTTGCCATATTGTTAGATTGCTACATTGTTATTTGCTAACTTACTGCTTGATGTATGTCAAATTACATACCAACTATTCCCTTAAATACGCTAAGGGTATTTATTTAGCTTAAAATTTTTAACCTTTGGCGTCTTCGTCTTCACCTAATTCTTCCTCTTGAATATTTTTGTCTTGATTTTGTATATCCACTTCATCATGTCCTGCCTCCTCCTCTACCATTCGTTGCATAATTTCTTCTTCGGTTAAAACTTTTTCTTCAATATTTTCATTTTTAGCAAATGTTTCCTCAAAATTTATTTGGTATTCCGATGGATTTTCATCTTTTATATTTTGTTCCTTTTGTGTTTCAAGTACTTTATTTTCAGCTTTTTCCCTACTGATAACCGATTCCGATACAATTTCTTTCTTATTTTCAATTTCTTTTACTTTTTGATCCACAATTGATTGTACCACTTCTTCAACTTCGTTAAGTTTCAAGTAGTCATCATCATAAATTTTTAATTCAGAAGCAAGTATCCAGGTTCTTAAAAATACTCTTAAAAAAATAAAGGCTTGCTGCATTAAAAACACAATTAAAATGCCAATCGATGTAGCCATTTTATAATCTTTCTCAAAATATAAATAAACATACATGACTACTGCCGGTAAGAACAACAATATAAGGTATAAAGACAAGGTCTTTACAAAATGTTTAAATACATATTTTATACCGTCCCAAAAAGCTTTAAAAATATTATGGCTGTCGTTAAGCTCTAAATAAAACTTTCCGTAATCACTTACCATACTAAATATCAAAAAGATAAAAAGATAAATTACTGCCGCAGCAATTCCAATATAATAAGCGGTAAGTTCCGATTGAAAATTGCTAAAATGGCTTCCAATATACCCGCCGACTGAGGCAGCAATTACAAGCAAAAAGAAAATTTGAATTAACGCTACTAATATGCTTAAACCCAGATACCTGAAAAAACTATATGCTCCACCGCCAAAAAACGAAGAAGTGCTAAATCGGTCATCATTTAAAGTGCGAATAATTCCACCGGTAAGAAACACACTTAACAAAAAATACGCTAAGAGTAACCATTTTATTCCACCGGTTATGGCACTAAGTGCATCGCCATAATAATAGAAAAATTCATTAAAAACAGTAGCATCGTATCCGGCAAGTAATTGTTGAAAAAAATCGGAATGACCGAAATTACTTTTCAGTACAGAAAATATGGGTAAAGCCAATAAAAGTGCCATTAGTAAATTGGCAAAATACAAGATAAACCACATGCGGGGATACTTAGCCGTTTGTATAAATCCTTTGGTATATGCTTTTGCTATATTCATTTTTTAACTATTTTTTTATGCTTTATGTTTTCTTTAATCAATTCAAAATCAACAAACTACACTTATTCTTGGTTTAAACAAACCAAACAACTGATTGGATAATATTTTGAAGCCAGAATAAAAATTTTACGGCATACTTCCATGCAGGTTTATCATCAGGACGAACCACATACGAATTATTTGCCAAATTAACATCCATTAAATTTTTATTATCAGGGTCAATTTTAGCGGACACCACTCTTGCAGCACTACGAAACTTAAACTCTGTGGAACGTGATTTTCCGTCCCAATATTTGGTAATTTCTTTACCGTTATTAAACCGGATTAAAATTTCAACCGGCATGATCATTTCACCCTCACGTTTTATCACCACACGCGATTCATATATTTTAGCCGAATCTGCCTTTTGTTTTATTTGCAATCCGTCTAAAATACCTTGCGGGTCGTTTATCCACCGGCTACTTACACGAGCTACTTTGTAATCGCATATATCCGAACCATAAATGGCTTGAACTAAGAAATCATTAATGTCTGCAGCAAAATCAAGTCCTTTGCGCTCTGTTACAACTTCATTTACAATTTTCAGAAAATCAGGGGTGGATGGATGAGCAAATTGCCAAGTTTTATAGTAAGTTTTCCAGATTTCATCATTTATTTCATCACCAACAAGGCGGTGTAATGTATTAAGAAAAGTTGCGGGTTTATTATAGCTCATTGTTGAATAAGCACCTTGCTGATAATGCCAAGCATAACGATAACTTTCGGCTAATTTACGATTGACATTATAAACATATCCGTTTCGTTGCATTTCCAAATCGCCTACTCTAAAACCTGCTATATCAATAAACGAAGTTTTTTCACCATAGGTTTCATCCATTATGCGTGTTTCAAAATAGCTGTTCATACCTTCGTCCATCCAAGCCTCTTCAAATTCATTAGTAGCCAACATGCCCATAAAATACTGATGACCAAACTCATGAATAGTTACCATTTCAATCATGCGCATTCCCGCAGGTATTTTGGCAAAGGAGCCTGCCGTAATAAAAGTAGGGTACTCCATTCCGCCGGAACCGCCACCCGTTACCGGCGGATCGACAATAGTTAAGGTACTGAATGGATAAGGTCCAAGATGTTTATCAAAGTATTCCAATGCAGCTTTTGCCGATTCAATATGCCTATCGGCTAAATCTTCATGTTCAGGTTGAATAAGAAGTTTTATTTGTACATCATTCCATTTGTCCATAACCACTTTAAAACGAGGTGAGGCTGTCCACGCAAAATCAATTACGTCTTTTGCACGATATTTTACAGTTTTTAAATCACCCTCAACGGTTTCAGAAAGCTGTTTTCCTGTAGCACCTACAATATAATCTTTGGGTAATGTTATTTTTACATGATAAACTCCAAAATCTGCATAAAATTCAGAATGTGCATGAAACTGATGGCAGTTCCAGCCTCCTGTTTTACGAGCTCGCATTCCGGCAGGTTCATAAACTGCAATTTTGGGAAACCACTGCCCTACTAAAAAATAATTTCCGGCAAAACCGGTACGTGCAAATATTTTGGGGAGTTTTGATTCAAAATTAATCAGTATATTAATGGTATCACCGGGAAAAATACTGTCTTTCAATGGTACACGAATAGCTGTTTGGTCGTTTTTATTCCCATCATCAGGACTAATAAATTGAATTTTATTTGTCAGATTTTCGCCGTCTTGAATTTTCATGGATTGAATGTTTACATATCCCCATGATAAATCATCATTTCCAGCTCTATCGCCCCGAAACCTACCTCCTGATTCTTTCATAAAAGTAGATTCCGAATTTTTAAAAGCATTCAGGTATAAATGAAACTGAAGCTCGCTTAAAGTATCAGGGCTAATATTTATCCATTTAAGCTTCATTTTTCCGGTGATAATTTTTGTTTCCGGATTTAGACGAACATCCATATCGTAATTTGCATTACGCAGACTCAGTGCCTTGTTTTGAGCCTTCAAATTTACCGTAACAAATAATAAAACAATAAAAAGGTATTTTGTCATCTTTTTTACAATTAGGTTCTATATTCTTCAATAATCTCCGCTAAAATTACAAATTATTTTAAAACTTGTTTATATTTTTTAGAAAATTTTAAAGTTTATACGACTTTTTAGCTCTTAATATGATAATTATCAACAGATTGCTAATTTAGCACACCTCACTCAACAAACTGATAATCAATTAGCTACAAAGATAAAACATCTATATCATTTACCCGTGCTTCAATTTATTAACTTTATTCGATTTTTATTTGGATTGTGAGAATATAAAATATTTTTTACTTTTATGCAGTATTGCACAAGATTTGTATATTTGATAATGACAAATTAGTATATTAGTCATGAATTGAATCTTCCGCTCATCTTTTTTTTGATTGTTTAAAGACTTTTCTTTAAAACGGAAAATTTGATATTGAGCTAATAATTTAACAGAACGTAAACTGCTAAGAAATTAAAAATGGGAAAAGTAATCGCATGCAGTAATCATAAAGGCGGGGTAGGAAAAACCACCTCGGTTGTTAATGTCGGAGCCGGTTTGGCAAAACTCGGGCGCAAAGTATTGCTCGTTGATATGGACCCGCAAGCCAATTTAACGCAAAGTTTTGGGGTAAATAAACCGGAATATACGATTTATGAAGCTTTAAAAGGAGAACATGAATTGATGCCGATACAGGTAAATGATAATTTAGATATTATCGCTTCTACCTTAGACCTTTCGGGTGCCGAAATGGAACTGAGTTCCGAAGCCGGACGCGAATATATTTTTACCGAATTATTAGACCCTATTCGTGATAATTATGATTATGTATTGGTAGATTGTCCGCCGAGTTTGGGTTTATTAACCATCAATGCATTAACGGCTGCCGATGAGTTATATATTCCTTTACAGCCTCATTATTTGGCAATTAAGGGTTTAACAAAAATTATTGAAGTTAAGGATAAAGTACGTAAACGTTTAAATAGAAAATTAGAGATTACCGGGGTTTTTGTTACCCAATACGATAAACGTAAAATTTTGCATCGTGATGTTGTGGATACCATCAATACTTATTTTCAAGATAAGGTATTTGATACAAAAATCAGGGATAATATTGCTTTGGCAGAAGCACCAAGTATGGGAATGGATATTTTCAGATATAGTGAGAAATCCTACGGCGCAGAAGATTATTTAAAATTATGTAAAGAAATTTTGGTAAGACAAGAAGGGTAAATAATTACTAGTGTCATGTCAAGCATGTTTTAGTCATACCAAGTTTCGTTCTTTTTGCGTAGAACTTTGTTAAAAATTTTAACCATAACTACTGCTATGCTAAAAATTTTTGCCTTGTTCTACACAAAAATAACTTCAACTTATACGACACAACATACTAGACATAACACTAGGAAATAAATCTCCGATTAAGCAATAAATCAAACGAAATAAGTTTACCATGGCAAAAAAGAGTTTTAAAGGCGGATTAGGAAGTTTAATTCAAGACAGTAGAATTAAAAGCCAAACAGAAGAGGAAGAACTTGTTGATAATGAACAAAATGAGAAATTATTGTTTAAAATTAATGAGTTAATGGAAGAACTGCATTTATGGCGTACCGGAAAGCTAAATCCTGAAATTTTTAATCAAAGCCTTAAAGAGAATAACCTAAAATATGATGCCGCAAAAAATGAATTTGTGAAGTTAAGTTGAACATAGATTAATTTATGCTCTTAAAGATGACGAAATTTTGATTGCCAAATGCAGGTTTCATTATGATTAAGTACAACATTCAATTGGAAACAATCCGCCAGTAGGCGGACAAGTTCTAACAATTCAACAATTTAACAATGAAACACTCAATATTCAATACTCAATATACAACAAGAGCCGGAACCAATTAACTAATCAACCAATCAACCAATCAACCAATTTAACAAAACAAACTTTATGCACGATATAGAAAAGATATTTAAAAATCAAGGAGGAGAATTTATTTCTTCTCTTTCGTATATTAAAGAAAAACTGAACACCATAAAAGCCTTTATTTTTGACTGGGACGGTGTTTTTAACTCCGGCACAAAAGGCGAAGGTATTTCAAGCAGTTATACCGAGGCAGATTCAATGGGCACTAACCTTTTGCGTTTTGGATATTGGTTGAGAAATAATAAAAAATTACCTTTTGTGTCAATAATTACCGGAGAAAATAATCAATCGGCAAAAAAATTAGCCGTACGAGAACATTTTCATCACATTTATTTTAAAATTCCCAATAAAGCCCTTGCATTTGAGCATTTACTCAAAAGTTTTCAACTTAGTGCCGCTGAAGTAGCCTTTTGTTTTGATGATGTATTGGAGTTTCCCATTGCAAAGCAATGTGGTTTAAAATTTATGGTACGCAGAGACGCTTCGCCATTGTTTAAACAATATGCCATTGAGCATAAACTTTGCGATTATATTACATCGCAACAAGGTGGTAATCATGCTGTTCGTGAAATTTCTGACTTAATACTCGGGCTTTATGGTAACATGAATCAGGTAATTGACGAACGCACTAAATTTAGTACACTTTACACTGCTTATTTACAAGAAAGAAACATACCGGAAACGAAAATGTTTAGCCTTAATATGGAAAGTATTGTAAAGATTTAACAATTTCTAATTAATAAAAAGAACTCAAATCATCAATATTATGGAAAAACAAAATGACTCAGACGAATTGCGTATTTCATTACTCATGCCTGAAACCTATAATCCGCTGAATAAAAAAAGTAAAATTATCATGTCAGCAGTTATAGCCCTTATGCTTGTTATCTACATATACTTGTATATCATTGGTAAATCGCAAGGGTTGTTTGTGGGTTTTTGGTCTGTTTACGGAATAATTGGCTTGTATCAAATTTATACGGGAAAAAACTTTTTAACTCTGTTTGGTGATGCTTATTTAAAATTAAATCAGGAATATATTAAGTACAAAAAAGGTATTCTTAAAAAGGAGCAAGTATTTTTATGGAAAGATATTAAAAAAGTAAGCTTAAAAGCCGGATATTTTCTTCAGGAGACTTACAAAAAAGAACAAATAAAAATTTCATTCAACAATATGGAATATGCAAAAGTACAAAAAGTAAAATCAGCCCTTGAAAAAATACTGAAAGAGAAAAACATTGAGTACAATTAGTGTTTGTCAATAAAGTCAAGCTTTGGTGTTTAAAGTTCGAGTTTAAGGCATGCGAAAAATACAAACGGGTAGCAATTTAACATAGACACCATGGAATTATTTATAATTATCCGGTTTTAATGCTGAAGGCGACCAATTATAAAGAAATTCCAGAAACTTTTTTTGGTCATATCCTCTACCCTTTTCCAAACAAACAGTATTTTGTGTATGCAAGCGTTTTCCTGCAGCATCTAATATAACAATAACGGGAAAACCAAAACGTTGCGGGTATTCTAAACGTTTCAAAACATCAAGATTTTTATTTTCTTTACTGTAATTAATCATTTCTACAACATAATTGGCTTTTAAAGTAGAATCAATTTTGGGGTCACTTGTATAAAATTTATGCATCATTACGCACCATGCACACCAGTTACCGCCTATTTGCAAAAATACATGTTTCCCTTCCTTTTTTGCTTTCACAATGGCATTTTCTATTTGTTTGTGAGCATCGGCTTTCGGGTTGTATATTTTTACCTGTTTTTGTGCCTGAATTTCAACGAAATAAACTGCGAATAAAATTACTGCAAATAGTTTAATGAATCTCATATTGATAGTTTTTAAATAAGTTTTAAGAGTACACAGTTAAAACCAATTTTCTACTGCTTCCGAAATTACGAAATTCGCATAAGTAAATTCCTTGCCACATCCCTTTATTCAAGCTGCCGTTAGTAATTGGTATAGTGATTGAACTACCTATTAATGAAGCTTTTATATGCGCCGGCATGTCATCATCGCCTTCGGTGGTATGCGTGTACACGTTTTGCCCTTCGGGAACTAATTGGTTCATTATGGTCTCAAAATCAACACGAACCGAAGGGTCTGCATTTTCATTAAGAGTAATGGCTGCCGAAGTATGTTTAATAAAAATATGGAGCAAACCGGTTTCGGGCAAAAATCCCTTCAATTCTTCCTCGATAATATAATCGATAAGGTGATATCCTCTTCGAAAGCGGGGTAATACTATTTCTTTTTGTTTTATCATAATATAAAAATAATCTTTATACTAAATTTCTAAAGTTTCGCAGTTTATAACTGCCAAAAAACGAGCTAAAAACAAAGATGAAAATGACAACATGAACATAATCAGTTTACTGATTATCAATATTCTAAAGTATAAATTCCAAATCGTACAAAATACACATAGTAAAGATATAAAAAGAATATCAAAATTAAAATCTACATTTTAAATTAATAGCCGTAGCATAAATGCTATGCTATTAAAATCATTAACAATTAAAGTTTATCTCAAATATAATATTTTTACAAGTGCGAAACATGAGTAAATTTGTAACTGTTGATTACTTAGGTACAAAAGTCATTCGTATATTAATATAAGTTCCCGGATTGGTCTGCGAAGGAAACTGTGTCGTTACTTTAAACGAAGTGGCTGTCAGTTCAACAATATTTACGGTAAGAGCGGCTAACAAATCCGGTGAATTAATGATTAATTGAGTTTCGGTATTATTAAAAGCCCATGTTCCGTCATACTGACCAAAATTACCAGTTCCGTTTTCATAAAAACGGGCATCTCCTTTAAAATTTTCAAGTAATTCGCCGGGACCACTTGCATCTTGCCCATCGGCTAATAAACTATCGCTGGTCCAGGTAATACCGGTTAAATTATAAAATCGCTCAGACGTACCTTCTTCTTTATTACAAGCCAAAAGAAAACTTGTGCTAACAATAAGTGCAAAAATTATATTTTTCATAGTTCCTTTGTTTTTAAATTCTAAAACCGAAATATACAAAATTATTTTTAATTTTAGGCGTATAAACTTATAATTCAATGAAAATGAATATTAACACTATTAAACACCCAACACTTCTTATCGATAAAGAAAAAGTAATCAGAAATATTGCTTTTATGACAGATAAAGCAAAAAAACATAAACTGATACTTCGCCCGCACTTTAAAACCCATCAATCTGCTGAAATTGGTAATTGGTTTCGTGATTTTGGGATTGAGCAAATTACAGTGTCATCAGTTTCTATGGCACAATATTTTACAAAAAATGCTTGGAAAGATATCACCATTGCTTTTCCGTTAAATATCAGAGAATTAGAAGATATTTCAGAACTGGCAAAACAAGTAAAACTCAATGTGTTAATAAGTTCGGAAGCTACCGCAAAATATTTTAGCGAAAATATAAATAATTCGGTTTCTTATTTTATTAAAATTGATGCAGGTTATGGCAGAGCAGGTGTTAAAGCAGAAAACTTTACTGAAATAACAAAAATAGTTCAAATTTGTTCGAGAAATAAAAATATTGGTTTTAAAGGATTTTTGGCTCATTTTGGAAATACCTACCATGCAAAAAATAAAGAGGAAGTGTTAAAAATTTATCAAATGAGCAAAAAGCGCCTTATCAGTTTAAAGAGTCATTTTGTAAAGGATTTTCCAAATTTGATTTTATCAATAGGCGATACCCCTTCTTCTACCCTTTCTACTGATTTTAAGGGAATTGATGAAATACGCCCGGGCAATTTTGTATTTTATGATTTGATGCAACATTTTATAGGTGCGTGTACCCTTGATAAAATTGCCGTAGCCTTAGCTTGTCCGGTAACAGATATTTATCCCGAACGTTCCGAACTGTTAATTTATGGCGGAGCAGTACATCTGTCAAAAGAATATATACTTGATAAACAAGGAAATAAAATATTTGGACAAATAGTTACTTTAAATAAAAACTCTTGGCAAATTACGGATAAACCCATGTACATAAGCAACATATCCCAAGAACACGGTATTGTATCTGTACACCATGATTTTTTGAAATCAGTAAAAACAGGCGATTTAATCGGAGTTTTACCGGTACATTCCTGCCTTACTGCAGATTTAATGAGACAAAATGGTGGTTTTCTTATTGTTTAATGCAACTTTATCAATTAACCAATTACCCAATTACCAATTAACCAACTAACCAATTAACCAATTAACTAATTTCCCAATACCGAAAACTCAATGCTTGAAGCTGCATTTTTCGATGAATATATACGATGTGTGGCTTTTACAAAATCTTCTTCTTTTGCCTTATAAATATTGCTGACATATTTTTGCGGGTTAATATCCACCAAAGGAAACCAAGTACTTTGTACTTGAATCATCATTCGATGACCTTTTTTAAAAGTATGCAATACATCCAATAAATCAAACTCAACGAGCGTAACTTTGTTGGGAGTAAAAGGTTCCGGTTTCTCAAAAGACTTACGGTATCTACCTCTGAAAACTTCACTGCGCACCATCTGTTGATAGCCTGCCATAACAACATTTTCTGCATTGTGTTCAAAATTTTGAAAATCATCAGGATAGACATCAATCAGTTTTACAACCCAATCGGCAGCCGTTCGGTTGGTAGATACATAAAGTTTAACATGAATTTTTCCTGCCAAACTCAAATCTTCATTTAACGTATCGGTTTGATATACTATAACATCCGGACGCCTTGCAGCAAAACGCTGATCATCGGTCATGTACTCTTTGGTCATCCGAACGGTAATTGTTTCGGTATAAGGCACCGGCTTAAACGGATTACTGATAAATTCTTTATAGTCATTTGCGTTGTTTGGTTTATCATCTGAAAGTTCACCGTTTGCATGAAAAAACAAGGTTTTCCTCAAGGTATTCTTAGGAGGCCAACTGTCAAATTTTTGCCAAACATTGTTTCCGGTTTCAAACATTAAAGCATCAGGCAAATCAGCCTTTCCCTTTCCTTTCAGATAATAGCTGATAAACGGAAACTCAATACTGTCGCGATAATAATCAGAAGGCGGCGGATTATTACCGAAAAACACATTTCCCAGTACCGAGCCATCGCCTCGGGCAAAACCTCCGTGCTTCCAAGGACCAATAACTATTCGTGTATTGTTTCCGGGTGTAGATTTTTCAATTTGCGCATATTGTGTAAAAGGTCCGTATAAATCTTCGGCATCAAACCAGCCGCCAACAATCAAAACTGCAGGTTTTATGTCCTTTAAATGAGGTGTTAAGCTCATATTTTGCCAAAAATAATCATAATCGGGATGTGCAATTACCGAATCCCAAAAAGGAATTTGATGATGAAATAGTTTTTCATTAATTTTACTTAAAGGCTCCGCATTTTCCATATAAAATTTGTAACCGTCAGGCGATGTAAATTGAAATACCGGTTCTGGCCATTCTTTTACCGGTTCAGGGCGTTGAATACCGAAAAATCTGCCGAAAGGCAAATAATGTGTTAAGAAAAAAGCTCCATTATGATGAAAATCATCCCAAAACCAATCGGTTACCGGACATTGAGGCGTTGCTGCCACTAATGCCGGATGAGCATTAATGCAAGCACAAGAAGCATAATATCCCGGATAAGAATTACCCCAAATACCAACTTTTCCGTTGTTATTTTCCACATTATTAATCAACCAATCAATGGTATCCCACGCATCGGTACTTTCATCAATATCTGTGCTATCCTTATATTCTTCATGAATAGGACGCATATCCACAAAATTCCCCTCACTCATAAATCGTCCGCGAACATCCTGATATACAAAAATATACAAATCACGAGCAAGTTTCATTGATGAGCCAAGCGTTGTAGGCATTTGATTTTTGCCGTACGGACGACAACTATAGGGTGTACGCTTAAATAAAATAGGATATTTTTTACTTTTATCTTTGGGTGAATACACAACAGTGTACAATTTTATTCCATCACGCATTTCAAGCATATACTCTTGTTTATCATAATTTCGGAGAATAAACAAAGAGTCTTTATTAACCGTTTGGGCTTTGGATATGGAATTTTTATCGCTTTGTTGGCAAGCAAAAAGTAATAAAAATAATGATACAGATAATGCTAAAATAGATTTATTCATAATTATAAAAGTTACCGTTTGTACGCATAAAAGTATATGGAAATAGATAAATATCCAAATTATATAATGTATTGCTATAAATCTAAGATTACTGACCATTTAAAAAATTCAATAAATAAAACCATAGAAAAACATGATTTGGCAAGACAAAGAATAATTTGTATTTTTCGACCAAAATAAAAATTCAAAAAATATGTATAGTTCTAGAATTGTAGGGGCAGGTCATTATGTACCGCCAAAGGTTGTTACCAATAAGGATTTGGAGAAGATTATGGATACCAGTGATGAGTGGATACGTGAACGCTCGGGTATTGAAGAACGCAGATTTGTAGATATAGCTGAAGACACTACTGCCGGCATGGGTGTAAAAGCAGCAAAAATTGCTTTGGAGCGAGCCGGTTTAACTCCGGACGATATAGATTTCATCGTTTTTGCTACGCTTAGTCCTGATTATTTTTTTCCCGGACCCGGTGTTACCGTTCAACATGAATTAGGTTGTAAACGCAATATTGGAGCATTGGATGTGCGCAATCAGTGTTCCGGATTTATTTATGCATTATCAACAGCCGACCAGTTTATCAAAACAGGAATGTATAAAACCATTTTAGTTATTGGTTCGGAAACGCACAGCAACGGACTGGATTTAAGCACACGTGGACGTGCTGTAAGTGTATTATTTGGAGATGGTGCAGGAGCAGTTGTTTTACAACGTTCAGAAGAACAAGGCAAAGGCATTTTATCAACCCACTTGCATTCGCAAGGTGAATTTGCCGATGTTCTGTGTGTACGTGCCCCCGGTAATGTGAGTAAAGATGCAAACGGCAACCTTATTAAAACAAAATATTACCCCAATATGGAAGAGGATGCTTTTAATACCACTCCACAAATGGACGGACAATTGGTATTTAAAAATGCAATCATACGTTTTACTGAAGTAATTAATGAAGCATTAGAAGCAAATAATTTATCCACCAACGACTTAGACATGTTTGTCCCTCATCAGGCAAACCTTAGAATAACTCAATTTGTACAAAAAAAGATGCAATTACCGGATGAAAAAGTATATAGTAATATTCAGCGTTACGGAAATACTACAGCAGCCACAATTCCTATTATTTTAAGTGAACTATGGGAACAAGGCAGAATAAAAGAAAATGATTTGTTTGTGCTTGCTGCATTCGGAAGCGGTTTCACATGGGCATCTGCATTAATCAGGTGGTAAATAACTTACATAAAGAAAAAACAGTATCGGTATATATCAAGATACTGTTTTTTTTGCCAAACCAGAGCCAGAACCAAATAGTAATTCAACAATCCGCCAAATGTCAGACAAGTTTTAACAATTCAACATTTTAATAATTTAACAATATTCAACACTCAATATACAATGAACAACACAGCCCGGAACCAAGAACCAACAAACAATTCAACAATTCAACAATTTAACAATATTCAACAATCAATGAGCAACAGTCTAAATACCTAACCAATTACCAATCTACCAATTAACCAATCTACTAATTAACCAATCTACCAATTAACCAATGAAACAAATCAACACCGCAATAATAGGTTTTGGAACATCCGGCAAGTACTTTCATGCTCCCTTTTTGCATAAGCATCCAAATTTTATACTTAAAAAAGTAGTAGAACGTCATTCAGAAGACTCAAAAAAAATATATCCCGAAATAGAAATTGTCAGAGATTATAAAACACTGTTAAAAGATAAAAGTATTGAACTGATTGTAATTTGTACACCCAATACTTTGCATTATGAGCTGGCAAAAGCAAGTTTAAAAGCCGGAAAACACGTACTTATTGAAAAACCATTTACCCCAACAACAAAACAAGCCGATGAGTTGATTCGCTTATCGGCTAAATACCAACGAAAAATTTTTGTGTACCATAATCGCAGGTGGGATGGTGATTTTAAAACCATTAAACGCATGGTTGATGAAGATATTTTAGGGGATATTTATGAATTTGAAGCACATTTTGATCGTTATCGCCCTGTAGTATCCACTGAAAAATGGAAAGAAAAACCATTAGCGGCATCAGGAATTTTATATGACCTCGGAGCACATTTAATTGATCAGGCACTGACATTATTTGGTCATCCTACTTCCTTAAAAGCGAATGTTCAAAAACAAAGAGCGCATGCAACAGTGGACGATTATTTTCACATTGAACTGTTTTACAATGAATTAAAAGTTATTTTAACAGCAGGGATGCTCGTAGAAAATCATAATTTAAGATATATTTTAAAAGGA
>JAKIUH010000403.1 GCA_021647685.1 Bacteroidales bacterium | reverse complement strand
TTTCTCCCTCTTGCTGTACGGAGAACTTATTATAGAAATAATACATATGATTTGGGTTATCCGGAAAATCGTCGATTATCTCAGATAATACCTTATTGACTTCCATATTATAATGTATTTTGGAAGTCTTCTTCACTCGTTTATAGCGATCTGTTTCCACAGCTTTATTCATAATCTTCGTCTTTTTGTTTCTCGGGTTTATCCTGCGTTTTCTCCAGATCGGAGACGTGTCCATAACGTTTAAAGAAACCTTCTTCCGTTGCTGAGAATATTTTCATATTAAAAACTTTTACATCAAGCGCTCCTTCTTCGGGGCAGGCTTCCACACATTTGAAGCACATCATGCAGTCATCTTTTACAATAAATTTACTGTCAATATCTTCCGCTATCGCTGTAATTCCTACATCACAAACACGCGAACAATTTCCGCATCGGGTACATTTACTACCATCTTTTGTAAGTCTTAGAATCCCTATTCGGGTAAACAAGAATTGCAGTGCACTCATGGGGCAGAAGAAGCAGAAAAAGCGTTTCTTAAAAAAAGAGCCCACAAAGAATATTCCCATAAACAATATCCTCATCAAACCCGATATTAAAAACTTTTTTTAATACGTTATTATCTATCAACCAATCCCCACTATTCAAAAACTGACAATATTCCCCCTTTGCAACTTTTATTCCTTTGTTCATAGCATTGTAAATGCCTTTGTCAGGTTCGCTAAGCCAGTAGTTAATTTTATCGGCATATTTTTTAATCACCTCCACACTACCGTCTGTACTTCCACCGTCAATTATGATGTATTCAAAGTCAGTAAAAGTCTGATTTACTACACTTTGAATAGTCTTTTCCAGCCCCTCGGCATTATTCAGGTTTATGGTTATTATGCTTAATTTGGGCATATTTTCTATATTGAAGATAAATATTCCGATACAGTTTTCTTAATGGTTTCATTAACATATTCCCAACTTATATCTGAAAACATTTTGGGCATTTCACTTTTATCTGCATCTACAAAATATGAAAGGCTTTTAAGAGCCAAAAAAGTTGAACCAGAAGGATATTTTTGTACAAAAAATTGCAAAATTTCCTCTAAGCTAAAATACTTTAATAAAAAATAAATGTCAATGAAATCTTTTCTCGTTCCTCTACCTGTAATAGCACCAATTTTCATAGCTGAAATATCCTTTTTTCCTGCCAAAATAATTTCTTGCTCAACAAGCGGTTTATCTATCCATTGATAGGGATAATTAACTATATCTACTTTTATATCGTTAAGCAAATAAATATTAATATTTTTTGAATTTTTTAAAATAATTAATCTACCAAGCTTTGCTAATTTTTTTTCTATTTCCAGGTAATCTGCATCAAAAGTCCCAAAACATTGTTGTCGATTGTTTTGTAGTGTAACATAAAAAATCTTCATTTTTTTTACCAGCCAAGCTTGCAATAAATGATGCAGCTTTTTTATCCAAATCACGAATATCTTTAATACTATAAAAAATTACATCAATACCATAATATTTATAAATAATTGTCCAATCTTCAAATAAACCGTATTCTAAAACTCTTTGGATAATAAATTGTTTGTTTTTATCCATATCCAGTTGCTCAGGATTTACATCCCAAAACAAATGTTTTGAAAAATTTTTAATCTTAGGTGGCTGCATAGTGGTATTGTTTATTGCAAAGATAAGTATGTGTTTTTGTAAATCAAATATTTAATTTCTATTTATTGTAATTTATGCCTACTCCTTTTAATATTTTAATAAAGGTTTCAGCAAAATTAATTTGATTCTTCTGATAATCAATAGTTTTTACTTTTGGTTTCTCTGATATAAACTTTCTTATTATTTCACTAAGTTGATTAGGGGTATTGGGTTCAAAAAAAATTACATTTTCGCTACACTGCTCTTTATGAACAGCTATATCAGATAAAATAATATATTTATTCATTGATTTAGCATCTTCAACCACAGTTCCCCAACCTTCAAATAATGAGGGTTGAATTACAGCAACAGCTTCTTTCATCAATTTTAATTGTTCTTTTCTATCAATAAAACCTAAAAAAGACACATACTTGTCTAATTGCTCCTTTTTTACATATTCAAGTAAACTTTGATAAAAATCAGGGTTTCGATAATCCCTTGTACTTCCAGTAAAGACAATATGACATCTTACATTATCCTTTTTTAATATTTTTATTGCTTTTAAAACGGTGATATGATTTTTATGAGCCCAAAACTGATTGGAACAAATAAAGTATTTTTTAGGTAATTCGTATTTTTGCAAAAGATTTAAGGTATTAATTTTCTCAAAATTCATTTCATGAAAAACTGTAAATCGGGCAACAAAAGTTTTATTATCATTATCCTAATAAATTTCATTAAAATCGTTTAAGGCATTATTGCTGCTAAATACAATATTAGCTTTTAAAGCTACCAACTTTTTTTGATAATTTTTCCTGCCAATAATCTCTTCATTAGTGAAAAATTGGGGTAAAAAATGTTCTTGAAAATCAGGTATCCAAAATAATTTTTGCTTAAATGGTATTAATTCAAAATAGGAACTAAAATTAGCAGGAAAAAGAACATCAATTGTTCTATTTGTTGGTCGAAAATCAAAAATATTCTTTTTAATAATTATTCTACTTATTTTATTAATCCCACGTTGCAAACGATTAGTATTTCTCCAAGTTTTATATTCATTAAATTTAATGTATGGATAATTAAGATTTTTTAAAAGACTTAAATTTTCATTTTTTGTATGAAAAATTATTATTTCAGGTTTTATTTTATCTTCAAGTAAATTAGTAGCTCTTATTAAGTTAATAATATAATAAGTTCCACCAATCCAATTTTCATTATAGCTAAATGGAATGCCTATTTTAATTCTTTTAACCATTTTACATAATTTTTCAAACCTTCTGTCAAGGTATATTTTTGACTATAACCAAAAGATTTTAATTTTGAGATATCTGACTTCCAATTAGTTGGGTCGCCTTTTTTATAACTTCCCGTAAAATTAATTTTTATTTTTGAATTAAAGAGTTCAGAAAAAATATGGCTAACTTCTTTTATTGATGTTTCAAGCCCATTAGCAATATTTATAGTATCTCCAACAAAATCGGCATTGTTTATAACTAAATCAATAGCTTTAACAAGGTCTTTAATATATATAAAGTCACGAGTCTCACTACCAGTTCCAAATAGTTCAATAGTGTTGTTTTTTAATGACTTTTGATACAAATCCCAAAATAATTGTTTTTTTAGTCCTTCGCCGTAAGCCGAAAAAATACGCAAGCTGATTGTTTTTAATCCAAAGAATTTAGAATATTCATAAAGTAATTTTTCGCTTTGCAGTTTATGAAGTCCGTAAGGTGATATTGGTTTTAAAGGATGATTTTCGTCTATGGGTAAATATTCCGGATTTCCGTAAACAGCTGCACTCGAAAAGTTTATGAATTTACATTCTTTATTATGTTTATAAATTGCATCAAGTATTTTACTTACATTTGCTACGTTCAGATTAAAATCGATATAAGGATTTTGAAATGAAAAAGCAACATTTGCCGAACCCGATGCATTGATACAAATATCGTATTTATCATTAATAAATAATTGCTCAAAATTTGTATTTTCTTTTTCCAGACAAGTATAATTCTGTTTTTCAATACTAAAAACATCAGCCTCTAAAACATCATGATTTTTTGCTTTAAAATACTTAACACAATGGCTGCCTATAAAACCTTTACTGCCTATTATTAGTATTTTCATTTTTCTTCTCGAAGATTATTAGGTAATTCTTCAACAATTTTCGCAGGATTACCGGCAACAACGGTCCAATCAGGAACATCCTTTGTAACAACA
>JAKIUH010000402.1 GCA_021647685.1 Bacteroidales bacterium | reverse complement strand
TCAAGCAACAAGTAATGCGACCAATCATGCAGAATTAGAAGTGCAGAATCTAAAACTTCAGTTTTTCCGGTAGGAATGGCACTTAAATTATAAACGGTTTCGTCTAAATTAGTATAGGCATTAATATTTCTACCGAATGCAACAACATATTGTTCCAGATAATTTAAAATTCCTTTGCCCGGAAAATTTTTAGTGCCGTTAAAAGCCATGTGCTCCAAAAAATGAGCTAAGCCGTTTTGATCATCATTTTCAAGAATAGCCCCAACATTTTGTACGATATAAAAACTTGCACGCCCTTTAGGTTCTTCGTTGTGCATAATGTAATAGGTTAAACCGTTTTCGAGTTTTCCGTAACGGATTTTAGGGTCTAAAGGAACATTTTTAGTTTGAATTTGGGCAAAAGTACCAAAGCTTGCGGCAAAAATCATAAGCCACAATAAGAATAGTGATTTAGTTTTCTTCATTTTTCATTTAAATTTAAGGTTTAAAAATAGTGATTATAAAAAGTGTATATATAAATACAATTAAGTATTAAAATACCCTACCTTAGTTTTTACAAAGAATATAAAAATACATCATAAATTTAGGATATAGTTGTTAAATATATTAAATTTAATCAAATTATAAAACAAAGCTAAAACGACCGTTTGAAAAAAATTTGCTGTTTGTTCAAATAATATTTTTATTCTATGAGCTACCATTTATTAAAACTAATACATATTTTAAGTGCTACCCTGATGATTGGTACAGGTTTAGGAAGTGCGTTTTATTTGTATTTTACCTATAAAAAATCTCAATTTTCAACAGTTAAAGAGGTTTTAAATTTGGTAATTATTGCCGATATGATATTTACAACACCCTCGGTAATTATACAATTGATAACCGGTATCTTACTTTCAAATATGCTGGGTTTAACCTACACAAATTGGTTTTGGGTAGTTTTATCCGTTAGTTTTATAGTATTGATACTTTGGGTAAGAGCTGCATTTATACAGGTTGAATTAAAAAAACTTATTAAAAACAAAACGGAATTTCCTGCCAAGTTTCACCAACTAATGAATGTTTGGTTTTATTTAGGACTTCCATCATTTTTAGGAGCTGTATTTTTGTATTATTTAATGGTTTATAAAGTTTTTTTGTAGTATGAATATTTTAATATTGGGTGCAAGCGGATTTATTGGTAATGCTATTTTTCTTTCATTGGTTCAAAACCATAAAGTTACAATTGCATCCAGAACACCTGTTGAATCTTATACTAAATGGAAAAAACTAGATTTTTCAGAGCCATTTGATATTAACTATTTATTAGATGACATTGATTTAGTAATAAACGCAATTGGAATTATAGAGGGGGATTTTGAGCATATTCATACTCGAATACCTATTGAGATTTATAAGCATTGCATTAAAAAAAATATTAAAATAATTCACATATCAGCTATTGGTGCTGAAAAAGATTCTATAGAAACCACTTTTCTTTATTCAAAAAAAATTACAGATAACTTTTTATTAAAATATGCTCATGCAAAAGTTATTTATCCGGGTATTGTAATTGGTGCAAAAGGCAAAAGCACACAATTTTTTGCCGAAATAGTTCAATTCCCGATTATACCCCTATTTAGCGAAAAACCGTTGCCCTTTGTTCATATAAGCCAGCTTACAGGTTTAATCCGAAGTATTGTATCTGATTTTGAAAATTTTCCGCAACAAATTTTTGCAGTTTCAAAACCCGAGCCATTAAAAAACATTTTTTCAGCAATTAAAGGGGAAAAAATAAAATTTGTGAAAATTCCAGAATCAATTTTTTCAGTACTGTTTTGGATTTTCCCCAAAATATCTATAGGTATTTTCAATAAAGCTACCTTTAAAATGTTTCAAATAACTTCTGCTACAAATTATACCGCTTTATTTCCGGAAGTTAGCAAAATTATAAATCCTTTGCATATTAAAAAAAGCGATGTTTTCCCTCAACTTTTTGCCTTGCTTGCCATTAGTTTTATTTGGGTATTTTCAGGTATTAGCTCGTTAATTTCGTGGAACAAAAGCTATGAGTTAATGAACGAAATTGGAGCAAATCATTTTTTCTCCTTGTTTTTTATAATACTGGGTAGCTTTACGGATATAGTTTTGGGAATCGTGTTGTTTATAAAAAAATACAGAAAACATATACTTATTTTACAAATTGCTGTAATGATTATTTATATGTTGATACTCACTGCTTTGGCTCCTCATTACTGGTTACACCCTTTGGGTGTATTATCCAAAAACATACCGCTTATTGCATTATCCTATTATTTAATCACAAAACAAGACTGATAAATTTTGGTTGCGTCTTTTATTAAAAACTTTAAAGCTTCGGAAAATCTTCAAAGCGAATAAAATCTAAATCGGAAGCAACAATATTTTCTTCCACTTGTTTTATGGTTTTCATACCGGGAATAACAACATCTGCTGCGGGATGAGCAATACAAAACCGAAGACTTAATTGGGCATAACTATAATCTTTATACTTGTTGAAAAAATCTTTCATTTTATCTAATTTATCCAAGTAAGCATTAAGCTTTTCAGGAGACAGGTTAAAATGGCGATGATCGTCTTCACCAAAACGGCTGTTACGGTTAAATTTTCCGGCTAAAACACCAAAAAGTATCGGAATACGGATAATTACACCGGTGCCGTATTTTAATGCTAAGGGAAAAAGTTCTTTTTCAGCATCACGTTCCAACAAATTGTATCGAACTTGTATAACATCAATTAAATCATGATGACGCTCTAAAATAAATGCTTGGTCAATTTCCATAAAAGAGCGAACACTCCATCCGGCTTGTATAATTTTTCCTTGTTTTTTTAAAATCGCCAAGGCTTCCCAAGGTTCATCTCGTTCCAACAAGTCTGTATCCGGACTGTGAAGCTGTAAAATATCCAGAGCTTCTACACCAAGGCGTTTAAGACTTTTTTCTGCCGCACTAATCAAATATTCTTTTGAGTAATTTGGATTAATGGGAGTAATTTTGTGCTTATTTTGATTTTCAAGATACGGATAAAAATCATTACCTGCTTTGGTAGCAATAACCAGATTATCAGAATTGCCTCGCTCTTTGATAACTTTGGCAATCAATTCTTCGGAATGTCCAAATCCATAGGTATCAGCTGTATCAATAAAGGTTACACCTTTATCCAAGGCATGATGAAGTGCTTGCATTGATTCTTTGTCGTCGGTTTTACCCCAATCTTGTCCGCTAATACCCCATGCTCCAAAGCCAACCGTAGATATCCGGGGTCCGTTTTTTCCAAGTTTTGTATAGTTCATGCGATTATTATTTAATTGTTTTCAACTATCTTATAATTGGTTGCTCTATTTCAGACTCAAGGTAAAAAAAATTTTTACTTAGTTTATCTTTTTTTTCCAAAAAATCGAATAACCGAACTTTTCCCTGAATGAAGTTCACCTTCATTCAAATCTATTATTTGTTCTTTTAATTCGATTATATCAAAATTAATAAAGTCTTGCTTAACTTCTTCTAAGGAAAAAAGCATGTTAATATCTCTGGGTCCACTTTGTTTTTCACTAGCCTTAATAAGTTCGGCATGAGCTTTACTAAAAGCTTCAAAAATTATTACTCCGCCTTTTTTCAGATATGTTATTAGTTTTTTGTGATATAATGACTTGACATCTGCTGAGAAATGTGCATAAATAAGTGCAATACAATCAAAATGGTTTTCTTGATAATTCAAACTATTAATATCGCCTAATTCGTAATTTATTAAAACATTATTTTCCTTTGCTTTTTTTATTGCTTTTATCTTTGCTTCTTTGCTAAAATCAAAAGCAGAAACTTCCCATCCCAATTTGGCAGCAAAAACAGCATTCCTTCCTT
>JAKIUH010000401.1 GCA_021647685.1 Bacteroidales bacterium | reverse complement strand
TTCTCGATAAATCCGTTTTTATCATAAATGGTTTTAAACATACCGGCAGCCGTTTCATGATGCAGTTTATCGCTGGTACGATGATAAATATCAAAAGAAATGCCTAACTCCTGAAAAGACTTTTTAATAATCTCATGGTATTTATCTACAATTTCTTGTGGATTTTTTCCTTCTTTTTTAGCTTCTAGCGTTATTGGTACACCATGTTCGTCAGAACCGCAAACCCATAAAACATCTTTACCTTTCAATCGTAAATAGCGAACATAAATATCCGAAGGAATATAAACGCCTGCCAAATGCCCTATATGTACCGGTCCGTTTGCATAAGGCAAGGCAGATGTTACCATGTATCTTTTAAAATCTTTCATTATAAATATGAGTTTTTATTGAATTAATTCAAAATAAGTAAGCAAACTGCAAAGTTAATAAGGGATTAGCAATTTAAGAATTTAAAAGCTGTTTTTTTATTTATTCAGTAATTTGTAATCCTTAGGAATTTCAAAAACAGCATCTTTAATAATAGTGTTTTTTATTTCTAAAATTTTTATTGTTGATTTCCATTCTCTTAACAATGAACGTTCTACAATAAGCATCGGAAATACATCTTGATAATCATTAATATTTACAAAATATTTTCCGGCAATATCACTATCAAGGAACCTCAAAATTTTATTAAACGTAAAATATTTTTCAGCAGCTACCCAATAAGTAATTTCAGTATTTTTATCCGGTATTTTTAATCGCCACTGGTAACATTTTTTGCCAAGTATGTTTTTATAATTTTTTGTTTTAATGATAATAAGATTGGTATCCAAATTTTGCCTTAATCGATAAACTGATAATTTTGTGTATATTTTTTTTTCAGGTTTTAAAAAATATATTTTAGAAGTACTTGTATCAACAATTGCGTATTTACGTTTTTGTTGTGTTTTATTAAATTCATCAATACGGAGTTTATTTGCTTTTATTTGAAGAGTTAAAAAAATTGTATCGGTCTTATTTGTTTTCATTATTTTAATAATACCTTCAAAATTACTCCTCTGTTGGGCAATAATTTTGAAAGTAATACTAAAAAATACAAATAATATGAATAAATTTGACTTATGCATTTTGCTTGTGTTCTACAAACAAAAATAGTGATAATAATATCTTATTCAAATATTTTGTAAAAAATAAAATGGCAGAACATAATGAAATAGGTGTTTTAGGTGAAGAATTAGCGAGTAAATTTCTTGAAAATAAAAATTATCAAATTTTACAACGAAATTGGCGTTGGCACAAATACGAAATTGATATTATTGCTTTGGATAAAGATACTTTGGTTTTTGCCGAAGTTAAAACTCGTACTTATGGCTCGGGCGAAAATCCTAAAGATGCGATTACCCGAAGAAAACAAAAGTTAATTTTGGAGGCAGCTAATGCTTATATCGAAGAAAGCGGTTTAGAAAACGAAGCGCGTATTGATGTGTTGTCTGTGATTTTAAAAGCTGATAATGTTTATATTGAACATATTAAAGATGCATTTGATCCGGAATTTTGAAAAACTATTATGAATATTGAAGAATTTCGTAAGTAGGGCTTGTTGAAAAACGCTAAATGCATAATTAATCAGTACCTTATGCTTATCTAATTGTGTCGAAATGCAAGGTTTTCAAATACAATGTCCGAAAAAGCATGCATTTTATATACAATTATATACAGATCATAATGTTTTTTGCTGCTCAACTGCACATCTGAGCTTTTCAGAAAGCCCTAAATTACATTATTAACCACAAATTACGCAGATTTTCACAGATTACTCTTTTACCCTGTACACCCTTTGACAAGGGTCTTTAGACCTTGTCAATAGTTTAAAAGTAAAAATATCCAAACAGAATTTTATTTTTCTATCCACACATTAATGGGATTTCTACAGTTTTTATTTATACTTCATAAAAATATAGTTACAAAGGTCAATAAACCTTGTCAATAGCACTAAACAAAATTTAGCCTGAAAGTCATATTTATTACAGCCTGTAGCAGCACCATAAGTGAAATTAAATAATATAATGGCGATTTTTAATTGCCATTTTTTGATGATTGTGAATTGCGAAAATTTGACGATTGCAAGTTACTGCTTACATAGCTAAAGCCAATTATCCTTAATGATATTTTTACCGTAGCATAAATGCTACGGCTATTGATTAATCTAAAATAGATGTATAGTTTTATCCAAAGATTACGCAAATTTACACAGATTGTATTTTTGCGAAGTAAAAATTTTACAGTTCTGGATATGGTACGGGTACGCGGCAGGGATTGTAGCGGATAGCCCGCAAAATGGGGGCAGATGCAAAACACGGTAAAAAAGAGCGGCGGATACAGAGCTACTTTTTTGCCGATGTTTTGCCTGCCCGTATTTGAGGACTATGAGCGAAAAGCCCGTAGCCGCCCAATAAATAATTTTAATTGTCTTCTACTACAATAAAATCTAATTGTTTTTTACGTAAATTGGCTCTAACAATTTGTATTTTAAGGGTATCACCAATGGTAAATTTTCGACCGTATTTTTCTCCGATAATGGAATATTCTTTTTCATTGAAAATGTAAAAGTCATCATCCATTTCGCGTAGCGAAACCATTCCTTCTACCTTATTTTCAACAAGTTCTACATACATACCCCATTCTGTAATACCGGAAATTACTCCTTCAAAAACCTCTCCTAAACGGTCTTGCATAAACTCAACTTGCTTGTATTTTATCGAAGCGCGCTCGGCTTGGGCTGCACGGTTTTCCATATCGGAACTGTGTTTGCACTTTTTTTCGTATTCTGCCTTTACGGCTGATGCTCCACCTTTGAGGTAATGCTCCAATAGGCGATGCACCATTAAATCGGGATAACGGCGAATGGGCGATGTGAAGTGCGTGTAATAATCAAAAGCCAATCCGTAATGACCTATATTATCTACTGAATATTCGGCTTTTGCCATTGAGCGGATGGCAAGGTTTTCTATCACGTTTTGCTCGGCTTTACCTTGTACTTCTTCTAAGAGTTCGTTCATTGAGCCGGCTATTTCTTTGCGGTTTTTTAGGCTGATTTTATATCCGTAGCGCTTAATGAAGTTTGAAAATGTATTGAGTTTTTCCAAATCGGGTTCATCATGCACACGGTAAACAAAGGTTTTTGCAGCATTTTTTGCTTTTCCTTTACCAATGCTTTCAGCTACTTTTTTGTTTGCCAAAAGCATAAATTCTTCAATCAGCTTGTTAGCTTCTTTTGATTCTTTAAAGTATATATCTGTGGGTTTTCCTTTCTCGTCGATATGAAATTTTACTTCCACCCTATCAAAGGAAATTGAGCCGCGTTTATAACGCTCGGCACGTAATTTTTGTGCCAAATCATTTAACTTAAGCATTTCATCGCTTAAATCTCCTTCACCTGTTTCAATGATTTCTTGTGCTTGGTCGTAGGTAAACCTGCGGTTTGACTTGATGATGGTTTTGCCAAACCATTGATTAACTACATGTGCTTTATCATTCATTTCAAAAACTGCCGAAAAAGTTAATTTCTCTTCATCGGGGCGCAAAGAACATATTTTGTTGGATAAGCATTCGGGAAGCATGGGCACAACTCTATCAACAAGATAAACGGAAGTAGCTCTATTGTAGGCTTCTTCGTCTAATAATGTATTGGGTGTTACGTAATGCGAAACATCGGCAATATGCACCCCTACTTCGTAATTACCGTTTTTTAACTTTCTGATTGACAATGCATCATCAAAATCCTTAGCATCTTCGGGGTCAATGGTAAAGGTAGTAATATCACGAAAATCGCGACGTTTTTTGATTTCTTCATTGCTTATTTCATCGGCAATTTTTTCGGCTTCGGCAATAATGGTTTCGGGATATTTGTGCGGTAAATCAAATTCGGCAAGTATTGCATGCATT
>JAKIUH010000400.1 GCA_021647685.1 Bacteroidales bacterium | reverse complement strand
AAATTGAACGAATTAAAGAATTAATTGATACGGATGAATACAGTCTAAGTGAGATTGCTTACATGATGGATTACAGTAGTGTGCAGTATTTATCCAATCAATTTAAAAAAGAAACAGGTATGTCGGTGAGCGAGTATAAAAAAAGTGATAAATCCATTAAAAGAACTCTTGATATGCTCTCTGAAGAACCTGAAAAATAAAAAAAATGAGAAATGGGTAGGGTAAAGTAAATTTGATGCGGTATAGAATTATAAATATAATTGATTAAAAAATACAATAATAAATAGCCGTAGGTTTTAACCTACGGAGAGGATAATATAAAATATCAATCGGTGTAAGTAATCATATTTTTATATGTAATAATCATTCATGAACCGCAATAAATAAATGTTAAAAAGATTATATTGATTAAAACAATTAATTATGAAAATAAAAAGCAATATAGCAATATCGGATAATGGTTTTGTTTTTGACCCGAATACAGGTGATTCATACAATCTGAACAATACTGCGGCAGAAATTTTACAAATGCTAAAATCAGGCAAGAACGAACAAGAAATTATTAAAGAATTTACAGGAAAATACGATGTAGATGAGACAACTTTTGAACAAAATCTATACGATTTTTTGGGAATGTTAGGTCATTATGACTTGGTTGAAAAAGAGCAAACAACTTATTAAATTAGAGAAAGTGGAAAAATTAAAGCTGAATATAGCTGTTACCGGATTAAACAACACAGATAATCCCGGTCCGGGAGTTCCGGTAATTAGAGGTTTACGCGAATCGGAGCATTTTGATGCTCGTATTATCGGTTTGGCATATGAAAATTTAGAGCCGGGAATTTATATGAAAGATATCGTTGATAAAGTTTATCAAATTCCCTATCCATCGAGCGGAACAGAAGCATTTTTAGACAGGATAAAATACATACATTCAAAAGAAAAACTGAATGTAATTATTCCCAATTTTGATGCAGAGCTTTATTCGTTTATCAAAGCCGAAAAAGAATTAAGCGACTTAGGAGTAAAAACCTTTCTGCCTACGATTGAACAGTTTGAAGAACGCAGTAAATCAAATCTTCCCAAATTTGGTGAAAAATACGGAATAAAAGTTCCGTTTAGTAAAGCAATTACCAGTTATGCAGATATTAACAATTTGCGTAGCCATTTTGATTACCCTTTGCTGGTAAAAGGAAAGTTTTATGATGCCTATTTGGCATATAATCCTGAGCAAGTGATTAATCATTTCAATAAAATTACTGCTAAGTGGGGTGTTCCCGTTATTATTCAAGAATTTATCCGTGGTACAGAAGTAAATGTAATAGCATTGGGCGATGGTAAAGGAAATACCATTGCTGCAGTGCCTATGCGTAAGCAATATATTACAGATAAAGGAAAAGCTTGGGGCGGAATTACGATTGCCGATGAAAATCTGATAAAGTTAACAAGGAAACTAATTGCCGATACCAAATGGCGTGGAGGTATGGAATTAGAAATCATAAAAAATGTAAACAACGAATATTATTTGATTGAAATTAATCCGCGTATTCCGGCTTGGGTATATTTGGCAGTTGGTGCCGGACAAAATATTCCCGAAGCATTAGTACGCTTGGCTATTGGTGAAAATGTTCCGCCCTATAAAGCCTATGATGTAGGAAAAATGTTTATACGTTATTCTTATGATATGATTGGTGATATTTCGCAATTCGAGAAACTTTCGATGACCGGAGAATTGTAGCATATTTACAAATATTGAAAAAATTAAAATATAATAAAATGGAAAAATTAAGATATGAACGACCGGTAATTAATAAAATTAAAGCTGGTGTCCCCGACAAGTTTGGTATGAAAACCAAAATTCAAATAATGCCTGAGCTTGAAGGTATTCCGGTAAAAGATATTCTGAAAGAATATGGTTCGCCGGTATTTGTTTTGTCTGAAAATAAAATCAGGGAAACCTATCAAGAGGCTTATCGTGCATTTTCAAGTCGTTATCCGAAAGTACAATTTGCATGGTCGTATAAAACCAATTACTTGGATGCGGTTTGTAAAATTTATCACGATGAAGGTTCTTGGGCAGAAGTGGTTTCTGGATTTGAATACGATAAAGCATTGGCAAACGGAATTTCCGGCAGTAAAATTTTGTTTAACGGACCTGATAAAAGTGATGAAGATTTACTGAAAGCCATTGAAAACTCATCTTTTATTCATATTGATCATTTTGATGAGTTATATTCCATTATTCGATTAACAAAAAACAGCGGTAAAAAAGCAAAAGTAGCCATTCGTATCAATATGGATACCGGAATTTATCCGCAGTGGGATCGTTTTGGCTTTAATTATGAAAACGGTGAAGCATGGAATGCAATTAACCGGATTATGTTGTCCGAAAATATGGAATTAGTTGGTTTGCATACACATATTGGTACATACATTATGTCGGCAAATGCTTATGCTGTAGCTGCATCAAAATTAGCAGAATTGGCAGTGCGTACCAACAGAAAATTTAATCATAACATTAAGTATATTGATATGGGCGGTGGTTTTGCTTCTAAAAATACATTAAAAGGAGCCTACTTACCCGGCAAAGATACTTGCCCTTCGTTTGACGATTATGCCGAAGCCATTACATCTGCACTGATTAATTCGGAGATTGCACCCGATAATTTGCCGATTTTGTTTTTGGAGACAGGGCGCGCCTTAATCGATGAGGCAGGATATATATTGGGTACTGTTCTGGCTAACAAGCGCTTGTCTAATGCACGCCGTTCTACGATTGTTGATGTAGGTGTAAATATGCTTTTTACAAGTTTTTGGTACGATCATGAAATTTATCCGGCACAAGAATGTTCTTTACAAACCGAAGATACGGCAATTTACGGACCTTTGTGCATGAATATTGATGTGTTGCGTGAAGCGATACAATTCCCATTGTTGCAAAAAGGCGACCATTTTGTAATTCCGCGCGTTGGAGCCTATAATATGACGCAATGGATGCAGTTTATTACACTTCGTCCCAATATTTTACTGATTGATAAGGATAAAAACATACAAATAATCCGTGAGAAAGAAACCAATGAAGTCTTTAAAAGACAAGAGCGCGTACCGGAACATTTGAAGTAGATTATTGCCGGCTACTTAGTTCCGGATACCGGATACTTGGTGTTGTTCATTTTATTTTGATTGTTGGGAATTGTTTATTTAAAAACGGTTAATCCGCCCAAAGCAGGGCAAGTGAATAAACACTCAATATTCATTGAGTAATAAAAAAGATGGAAATTGAATGTTAAGCATTTTATATGCTCAAAAAAGTAAAAATACAGCTTGAATGAATAAAAGCAAATTAAATATTATCCTTAGCGGCAGCATCAAAAGTTATTCGCAAATATTTTTTTCAGACAGTAAAATTTTCGGAGGAATATTATTGTTTGTAAGTTTTTTTGATGTATATGCGGGAATGGCGGGCTTGCTCTCGGTTTTAGCCACGAATATAACCGCTATGTTGATGCGTTACAGTGAATTTAATATTAAAAAAGGCGCTTACGGATTTAATAGTCTGTTGGTGGGTTTAGGCATTGGTTTAACTTTTACTCCGGCACCGCAAACTCTGGCAATTGTATTGTTTGCATCGGTGACTACTTTTATTATAACCATTGTGCTTGAAGGTTTTTTTGCCAAATATTATTTACCTTTTTTAAGTATTCCTTTTTTAATCGGAATGTGGCTAATCATTTTGGCAAGTCGTGATTTATCGGCTTTGGGAATTAGTTAGTGCGGAATTTATACCACTAATGAATTGTATCAACTGGGAGGAAAATCTCTTATTGATGTTTACCAATGGTTTGATAATATAGAAAAACCTTTATTTATTAAAACCTATTTATTGTCGCTTGGTGCTATATTTTTTCAATACAATATACTTGCCGGAGTA
>JAKIUH010000011.1 GCA_021647685.1 Bacteroidales bacterium | reverse complement strand
ATACAATTGATGCTTTGTTGACACAAAAAGAGAAAAACAGTGTTTCCGATACAGAGTGGCTTGAGCAATTTAAGACAAATTCTTAAATTTGTTGATAAATGTTAGCGTTATTAACTATTTGTAGTGTATAATATAACAAATTAAAATATAGGAAAAAACAATGGGTAATTTAGATTTAATTCAATTAACAGAACAGACAAAAAAACTTACAGCGATGGTTGTAGAAGATGAAAAAGTAACGAACGAACTTCTCAGTTCTACGTTTAAAAACTTTTTTGCAAAAGTAGAATCATGTTTTGACGGTGATACGGCATTAAAAGTATATGAGCAGATGAAACCGGATGTAGTTTTTGTTCATTCAATGGAATCGTTCACTTCTTTATATTTACTTAGCAAAAAAAAACTTTATAAAGATTTTTTGCTAACTTGCGACACACACACACTATATAACCAGTTTACAAACAGTATTTTTGAAAAAATTTATTTTTTTCTTTACAAGAAACTTGTTTTTCCAAAAATAAATAAATACAAAATTCCGGTTTTTTACACAGCAAATGAAAATAAGAAGATACTTATTAATCAGTACCGAATCTTAGACAAATTAATTTATCCATATCCAATTGGTTCAGATAGTTCTGTTTTTTTTAAAAACAAGGAGGCAGGACATAATTTACGGACAAAGTTAAAAATAGCTCAAAACACTAAAATAATTCTATATACCGGAAAATTTAATTATCCTAAAAGTCCACATATATTATTAGAAGCTGTACAGAAAATAAAAAACGATTTAAATGACTTTAAAATTGTGATGATAGGAGCTAAAAATAATGAATATTTTAATACTTTTTTTGATAATCCAAATTATGAAAACTTACCTTTATTAATCTTAGCCCCTGTTAAAGTAACTGAATTAAATGCATATTACAATATGGCTGATATAGCCGTTTTCCCAAAAGAAAATACATTAAGCGCCTTAGATTGTCAGCTTTGCGGTTTACCGGTAATAATGGAAGAGAACATTACCAATATGGAACGTTTAAAAAAAGGAGGACTCTGCTACAAACCAAACAATATAGATGATTTAAGTAAAAAAATATACCTGCTTTTATCAGATAAGCACCTGCATGAAAAATTGAGTAATGAAGGTTTGCAGTTTATAGAAGCAAATTATTCTTATAAAAAGATAATTAAAAAAACCGAAGATGTATTTAGGCATTTTTTATTTCCCTATAACCGCAGGCAATGTTCGTAACGAAAAAAACAAAAACTTGCTCGGCAACTGCCAGACAAGTTTCTGGCTTAGCTGTAAAATATAGTTTACGGATTTAAGGTATTTGAAAAATAATTTATAATCAGAATAAATAAGCTTTTTAACTTGCAGAATTAAAAAAATATTTATTTTTGCACTCTATTAATTCACTAAAAGTAAAATTTTAAATTTAAAATTATGGCTTATATTATTGATAAGGATTTATGTACTGCTTGTGGTGCATGTATCGATGAGTGTCCTGTTGACGCAATTTCTGAGGGTGATGTTTATTCTATCAATCCTGATGAATGTACTGATTGCGGTGCATGTGCCGATGTTTGTCCTGTTGAGGCTATTAGCCCAATGGAATAGCAAACACACAACAGAAAGTTTAAAGGCTGCTTTCCGTAAGGATGCAGCCTTTTTTACTTAGTATTCAATTTTATTTTCATTCTCTTCCCACATTTTAAAAGCAAGAAGTGCTTTTTCACGTTCCATTTGAATCGCTTTTACTTTTCGCTCACTAAGTGGTTTTTCTAATTCTTCATAAATAAAAGAATCGTCAAAACCAATATTTTTTGCATCATTTTTTGTGTTGGCATAGTAAATTTTATCCAAACGCGCCCAATAAATAGCACCTAAACACATAGGGCAAGGCTCGCAAGAGGTATATATTTCACAACCAGAAAGATCAAAAGTGCCTAAATGGGCTGCAGCTTTCCGTATTGCATTTACTTCGGCATGTGCTGTCGGGTCGTTTGATTTAGTAACCGAATTTGCACCATGGGCAATAATTTTTCCGTCTTTTACGATTACTGCACCGAAGGGACCACCGCCAGTTTTAATATTGTTGATTGACAACTCTATGGCATCAATCATAAATTCTTTTTTTCCTGTATTCATATCTTACTAAATTTATATAACATGCTTGAGTGGTTCAAAGTTAATTATTCACTCTTTTTATACAAATTTATTTTAAGCTTTAAATAAAGATAAAAAAAGTGGTAAGGCACTTATTTCGCCTTACCACAACACACTCATATTATGTTTAATCACTAATTTATACTTTTTACTTTTCCCGAGCCTGAAATATGTGCATCAATTAAAGGATTCCCCAGATAATAAACATTTCCGCTGCCTGAAAGACTTACTTTCAACTCCTCAACTGCACTAACATAACAATCGGCAGAGCCACTGATAGAGGTTTTAACAGATTGTGCCTTAAAATCTTTTGCGTGAACATCGCCTGAGCCGGCAATACTTGCTTTTAAACTATTGGCAATTCCATCGCCCGATAAATTAATTTTTCCTGAGCCTGCTATTGATACTTTTACACTTTCTGCTGTGAGGTTTTTTGATGAAATGTTTCCACTACCCGCAACAGATAAATCCAAATCATCGGTAGTAACTTTTCCTTGCGTTGTAATATTTCCGGAACCAGCTAAAGATAGTTCGTTTATTTTGTTCATACTGATGTAGATTTTAATTTTTCCGGAAAAATGGGTGTTGTTTCTTATTGATTTGATTATGAGTTTTTTGTCTTTAACCGCTACTTCAATCTTATCTAAATTTGATTGAATGGTCTCAATCCGTACCGATTGATTAGAACTTTGCGTAACTATAACATCGGCAGGAACAGCAATCCCAACTTTTGTAAAATTAGATAATCCTTGATAGTTTTTTTCTTGTGCATTAATCCCCCAAAATAATAATACACTCCATAAAATAATTAATCCTTTTTTCATAATTTACCTTTTTAAAATTAATATTACCTTTTTAATGACGTAATTTTTTATTTTTCGCTGCATCTAAAAGCATAAAATCAGAAAAAATATTTTGAGTCGAGTCTAAAAAAGTAGATTTTTGTCAAAATCAAGGCGGAGTAAATTTTTGGAGCGTACTTAACTGATTGATAATGAGGATTCAAAAGCTTACGGCAAGGAAGAGTTTGGCAATAAATAATATTTTTAGACCGAACTCATTTTTGATTTTTGGGTACAATGTATTTTACCTTATGGATTATTTAATTGGCAAACATGCATCAGGAAATCATGCTTATCTTTTTCTTTTGTTCATGCTTTGTCCGTTTATTGTTCCAGTTTATTGGTTAATTATGTGGCTAGTTGATCGTTATATTCTTAGAAAAAGATGAAAATTGAATATTTTAATCCTCTGTCTTAACTTTCCATTTGTTTACCAATGTTTTTATTATTGATTTCAAGTCTTGTACCGCAATATAATCAATCTGTTTAAAATCAATTTGTATTTCATCACCCAACTTACTTTTTACCAATAAATAGGTTGGTTTCATTTTGATACTTTCCAAATTACTCCATTCAATACTTGTTTCTTTTCCTAAAAGTTTATCTTTCAATTTTATAAATTGCTCATTAATATGAATGTATTTTTTGCCGAAAAGAGCATCAATGGGTTTTCCCGTATATGCTTGATACGATAAAACAATTGCCCAAATTGTCCATAAAGCTGCTGTATAATAATAGTAGGCTTTGTGTTCTTTATAGTCTAAATACAAATACATAAATACAAATGAAAAAACAAGTACAACTATAAAATATCGCCAAAATTTACTTTTGATTTGATAATTCGGTATTAAATCATAATAAAATTCCATACTGCTTTAATTTTTATAAATAAGTACCTTTTTCTCACCTGTTGATTTTAAATATCCGCGAAACATACCCGGAGTATTAAAAGGCATGGCAATATTTCCGTCTTTATCTACAGAAATTAAACCGCCTTCGCCGCCAACATCTTTTAAGGTCTTATTGATAATTTCGTTGCCGGCTTCTTCAAGACTCAAACCTTTGTATTTCATCAATGCAGAAACCGTATATGCTACCACATAACGAATAAAAAACTCTCCGTGTCCGGTACAAGAAACCGCACAAGTAGCATTATCAGCATAGGTGCCGGCGCCAATTACCGGCGAATCGCCAATTCTGCCGTACTGTTTGTTGGTCATTCCACCTGTTGAAGTTCCTGCTGCCAAATTACCGTATTTATCCAAAACGGCACAACCCACCGTTCCGTGCTTTTCTTTTTCGGCATTTTTTTCATTTTGCAATACTTTTTGAAGACTTTTCCAGCGATTTTCAGTATAAAAATAACTTGGGTCAACAATTTCCAAACCTTGTTCTTTGGCAAACTGCGAAGCACCTGCTCCCGAAAGCATAACGTGCTTGGATTTGGTCATTACCGCATAAGCTAATGTAATCGGATTTTTAACATCGGTAACTCCGGCAACAGCGCCGGCATTTAGCGTTTTACCGTCCATAATTGAAGCATCCAATTCATTTTTACCATCGTGTGTGAAAACGGCACCTTTCCCGGCATTAAAAAGAGGTGAGTCTTCCATAATATTAATAACTGCAATAACTGTTTCGGTGGCCGTTCCTCCTTTTTCAAGAATTTTCCTGCCCGTTTCCAAGGCTTCGTTTAATTTGGCACGATAAGCAGCCTCTTTTTCAGGAGTCATATTTTTTTTGGTAATTACCCCTGCACCTCCATGAATAACGATTACATAATCCGGTTTTTGTTGTGCAAAAATAATTACTGAAAACAGCCATACAAAAACTGATATTGTGAGTTTAAAAATAAAATGTTTCATTTGTATAAATTTTTATTTGTGTAAAAATACAAAATAGAAAAGGAATTACAAACTTGGCTGAAAAAATCATCTATATAAGCGGAATAGGCGAAATTTTATTAAAAAAAACAAAACGTGCCCGGCGATTATCCATAAAAGTGAAACCTTTTGGTGGTGTGATAGCGGTAATCCCTCCATTGGTAACTTATAAAACAGCAGAAAATTTTATCCGCGAGAAGCAAGATTGGATAAAAAGCAGTTTGTCTAAAATGGAACAAATTGAAGAAAAGCGTACGGTATTTACTGAAAATACCCGATTTTGTACGCTTTATCATTGTTTAAAAATAGAAAAAGCAAAAGGAAAGCGTTTTTATACACAAATTACCGGTAATGAAATCAAAATAAAATATCCGCATAATATTGCCATCCGGGATGAGCGGGTTCAAGCGGGTATTCGTAAAGCCATTGAAAAAGCATGGTTGGTTGAAGCATGGGAAGTACTCCCGAAAAAAACACTTGAATTGGCAAAAAAGCACGGGTTTAAATATAAAAGTTTAACCGTAAAAAATACGGTCAGTCGTTGGGGCAGTTGTTCATACGACAACCGTATTAATTTAAGTTTGCACTTAATGCGTTTGCCGGAACATTTAATTGAGCACGTAATTTTACATGAACTTTGTCATACGATTGTAAAGAATCATGGAAAAAACTTTTGGGCATTACTTGAAAAAGTAAATCCCGGAGCACGAAAATTAGCCAAAGAACTTAAAAATTATGATGCAAGAATATACTAAAACACCAAACGATTATAACACCTTTTGCTATACTGCAATCAAAACCATTCTTTACGCCGGAATAAATATACGCCCCAAGCCGAAAGAACAAACATAACAAATAAAATTACCGGAAAAGACCAGTAATTATGCTCAATATAATTTGGAACGTTCATCCCGTAGATGCCTGATATTAATGTAGGTATCATCAAGATAATAGAAATTAAGGTTAGTTTTTTCATTATTTCGTTCATATTGTTCGAAATAATGGATGCAAATGTTTCGGTAGTCTCCGATAATATGTCCGAGTAGATTTGTGCCATTTCCAGTGCCTGTAAATTTTCAATTTCGGCATCTTCGAGCAAATCTTCGTTGATTTCAGAATTAATTTTTCTGGAACGACGCAAACGCGCAAAAACTATTTTATTAGCTTTTATGGATGTTAAAAAATAAACCAAACATTTTTCCATTTTCAAAAGCTGGGTAAGTTTTTCATTTTTAATCGTTTCCTGCAATTCCAATTCAATACGTGAAGCTTGGATGTTTATTTGCTTTAAATAGCGTAAATAAGTATCGCCCGAGCGCAAAAGTAAACGTAAAATAAAATTATAATTATCGGTAATTTCTTTATAGCTGCGTTTAAAAGGAGAAGGTTTATCGGCAGGCAAAATTTCATTTTCACGCAAACACAAAGTCAAAACAAAATCTTTTGCCAAAAAAACACCCAAAGGAATAGTTTGAAACGGAATACCGTTGTTCTGTGTTTTAATAGGGATACGCATAATTACCACAGTCCAATCATCTTCAAACTCTACACGTGAACGTTCATCGGGGTCTAAAATATCTTCAACAATATCATCAGGAAGTTTAAACTCATGTATAATACGCTGAATTTCGCTTTGAGAGGGTGCGGTAACATTAATCCAACAATTTTTCTCTATCTCGTTAATTTCGGTATATCCACCGAAAGTTTTAAAGATTTTAATCATAATTCCATCTCCTTACATTGGGTCTGTAAAGAGACGGCAGTCCCTTACAGACAGGTTAATACTTTTCTGTTACTACTCGAATGATAGGGACCTTCTTCCATGAATCATTAAAATATTGGTTTGCGTGGCAAAAGTAGCTTTATTTTTTAAAAAAACAAAATCCACTTTTATCCCATAAATCGCAAATATCTAATTAATTTTTTGATGGTTATCGGATGCATCATTAAATTAATGCGAATTAATCGATACAATAAGTAATGGACAATTATTAAAATTACCCGATGACTTTTGTAGATATTAGATGCCTGAAAAATCGCTAAACTCATTAATTATTACTATATTTATGCCCTTTTTTAATAAAATTTTAAAATGATTTCCGATAGATTTAATATTATTCCTTTAAAAGACTTATTGCAAATTATTCTGAATCAAATCAATCATTCAGATTTTGTTTTAAGCATACCCAAAACATTATTTTTTTATCCTTCGGATAAAGATAGCTACCGCTTTAAACGCTACGGACAATTATTGGAAACACCTGTTGGTGTGGCTGCCGGTCCCCATACACAAATGGCACAAAACATTGTTGCGGCATGGCTTACAGGTGCCCGTTTTATTGAACTAAAAACGGTACAAACCCTTGATGAATTGGAAATTAGTAAGCCATGTATTGATATGCAAGACGAAGGCTATAATTGTGAATGGTCGCAAGAATTAAAAATCCGGCAATCTTTTGACCAATATCTGAATGCTTGGATTATCATCCACATCCTAAAACATAAATTAGGAATGGATACTTCGTACGCGGGTTTTATTTTTAATATGAGTGTGGGTTATGATTATCAAGGTATCCAAAACGAAAATATTCAATGGTTTTTTAATAAAATGCACAATGCAAGTACAGAATTGCAGCACAAAATTAATGAAATCAAAGATATATACCCGGAGGTGTTGCAATTAACCATTAGTCCATGCCTTTCTGATAACATCACACTTTCAACCATGCATGGCTGTCCGCCGGAGGAAATTGAGCAAATTGGCGAATATCTGTTGACCGAAAAAAAATTACATACGGCCATAAAACTTAACCCGACACTTTTGGGCAAGGAACAACTTACTCAAATAATTAAAAATTCAGGTTTTGAAACACAAGTACCTGATATTGCTTTCGAGCATGATTTGAAATATCCCGATGCTTTAAAAATTATCAAAAAATTGCAAAAAACAGCCAAAGAAAACCATTTGGAGTTTGCTCTTAAACTTACCAATACCTTGGAAAGCTTGAACAACAAAGACGTTTTTCCGAAAAAAGAAAAAATGATGTATGCCAGCGGTAAAGTATTGCACCCTATCTCGGTAAATGTTGCCCGTAAGCTGCAAAATGATTTTAAAGGTGAATTGGACATCTCTTTTTCGGCTGGAATTGATGCACTTAATGTGCAGGAAGTTATTAATTGCGGAATGTATCCGGTTACGGTTTGCTCAGATATTTTAAAACCCGGCGGATATGGTAAATTGGCACAATATCTTGATAATATTAGCGAACTACCTCAAAATAAAAAGGGTGAAAACTGTTTGAAACAGTTAAATCAATATGCCGATAAAGTCCTCAAAGACCGTAAATATAAAAAAAGTGCTTTTAAAGATCCGAGTATCAAAACATCGCGTAAGCTGAATACTTTTGACTGCATACAAGCACCCTGTGTTGATACTTGCCCAACCAATCAAGGTATTCCAGATTATATGTATTATACCGCTCATGGTGAATTTGAAAAAGCCTTTGAAGTTATTCAACAAACCAATCCTTTTCCGGTAACTACCGGCGAAGTTTGCGACCATATCTGTCAAACAAAATGTACGCGAATAAATTATGATAGTCCGTTGCTAATCAGGGAAATAAAAAGATTTGTCAGTGAACAATATTATCAATATACTAATCCTGAGGCTTGCCTTGCAGATACTTACCGCAGCAGTGTAAAAAACGGTAAAAAAGTAGCCGTTATCGGTGCAGGACCGGCAGGACTCTCAGCAGCTTATTTTTTAAACAAAGCCGGATTTGAAACTTTTGTATTTGAAAGTAAAGAAAAAGCAGGTGGAATGGTGCAGGCAGCCATCCCGAAATTTAGAATTAGTGAACAGGCAGAAGCCATTGATATTAATCAAATTGAAGAAGAAGGAGTAAAAATTTCATACAATCAAAAAATTGATAAAGAACGCTTTAATGCTTTGCGTAAAGCCTACGACTATATTTTTATTGCTGTGGGTGCACAAAAAGCAAGAGCATTTGCCATTGAAGGTGCAGATGAAGCATCGGTACTCAATCCTTTACAGTTTCTGTACGATGCAAAAGAAGGTAAAAAGATAGAATTGGGTGAAAAAGTGCTGGTTATTGGCGGCGGCAATACGGCAATGGATGCGGCACGAACGGCAAAGCGATTATTAAACGGCAGGGGAGAGGTTTTAATTATTTACCGCCGTACACGAAAGCAAATGCCAGCGAATTATGAAGAAATTCAAGAAGTAATTGCCGAAGGTATTGAAATCAAAGAATTGATAAGCCCTGTTTCGCTACTGTCAGAAAATGGGAAAATTAAAAGTTTGCTTTGTCAAAGAATGAAACTGGGCGATAAAGACGAGAGCGGAAGACAAAAATCGGTAATAATTGAAGGCAGTGAATTTGAATTGCCGGCTGATACAATTATTCCAGCCGTTGGACAGGATATCGTCATTGATTTTATGAATAAATACGATTTAAAAACAAAAGCAAACAGTTTTGAAACTCAAATACCGAATGTATTTATCGGTGGAGATGCTTTAAATGGAGGAGTTTCGGTGATTGAAGCCGTGGGAAACGGACGTAAAGCTGCACAAGAAATTATCAATAGAGAAAATATTGAATTTGATACCGCAATGCGTCCGTTTAAAAGAGAAAAGCAAAAGATTACGGATTTGATGAGTAAAAAAACGCTTAAAATACCCCAAGTTCAATTAAAAGAGTTACCACTCAACGAACGAAATAATTTTAAGCAAATTACGCAAACTTTGAGTAAAGAGGAAGCAATGCAGGAAGCCGCCCGTTGTTTGCTTTGTGATGAAGTTTGCAATGTTTGTACTACTGTTTGTCCGAATACAGCTTTTCATTCTTTTGAGATAAGCCCTTTTAAGCAAAAAATGTTTAAAATAATGCCTGATGGCAGTTTTATCGAAGATAAAATTTTTGAGATTAAGCAAAACCTGCAAATTTTACATATTGCCGACTGGTGCAACCAATGTGGAAATTGCGATACATTTTGCCCTACATCCGGTGCTCCTTATAAGGAAAAACCGCACCTGTATTTGGATAAAAAATATTGGCAACAAAATGATGAGGGATATTATTTTGATAAAAATGAAAATATACTTTACTATAAAAACAATAAAGAGATTTTTGAATTAAGCGAAAAAGAACAATATTACTTATTTGAAAATAAGGAATTAAGTCTAAAAATAGGCAAAAATGATTTTGTTCCGGAAAAAACCGGCATAATAGGGGAAGAGTTGTCATTAAGTATTGTTGCAGAAATGAGTATCCTGTTAACAGGAGCTAAATCATTTTATTTTGGAAGTTTTCAAAAAAAATACGAATAACAATGTTTAACCTTAACTAATCTATTGAACTATGGAATCAACAAGTTTAGATGTTCAAAAATTTTTTGATTTAAGAGAATTTGTTTTAAAAGCAAAAAATTATGATGAAGCCTATCAGGGGTTCAAGTGGCCCCGGATTAACAAGTTTAATTGGGCTTCGGATTATTTTGATAAAATTGCAAAAGGAAATACAAAGCCCGCATTGATTTATGCAGATACCGAAGGAAATGAAATAACGGTAAGCTATGACGAAATGATGAAACGTTCCAATCAAGTGGCTAATTTTTTAAGTGATTTGGGAATGCAAAAAGGCGACAGAGTTTTAATTATGATGGATACTTCTGTTGAAATTTTTGAACTATTTTTAGGCATCATGAAAATGGGCGGCTCCATAATACCCGCTTCCACACTACTCTCGCCTGCCGATATTAGTGACCGGATAGAACGCGGAAACGTAAAATTTGTTATTGTACATAATAAATTTAGAGAACGGGTGGACCAGGCGGGTGAAATTTTAAAAAGTTTGAAAGCATTGGTTTGTGTACGCCAAATTGCACATAAATGCGATTGTGAAGATAAAGAGCTTATCCCGTGTTGGACTGATTATGAAGAAAGTAAAAACTATCCGCAAGAGCATGAAGCAAGTTTCATCACTTATTCAACCGATAATTTGTTTTTGTTTTTCACCTCGGGAACTACTTCACAGCCTAAATTAGTGATGCATCCTTATCATTATTCTGTGGGACATTTAACTACTATGTACTGGCTTGATTTAAAGGAAGATGATGTTCATTACAATATAAGTTCTCCGGGTTGGGCAAAATTTGCATGGAGTAGTTTTTTAGCACCTTGGAATGCTGGTGCTACTATTTTTACATTTAACTATGCAGCTTTTGACCCTGATAAAACGCTTGATTTTATTGAAAAATATAAAATAACCAGTCTTTGCGCACCTTTAAGCGTATGGAAACTTTTTGTTTTGAGAGATTTTAGCAAATATCAATTTAACTTAAAAAAAATCGTAAGTGCAGGAGAGCCTTTAAATCCTGAAATATCAAAAAAAGTAGAAGAACTTACCGGTTTGCAATTACGCGAAGGATACGGACAAACCGAAACAACAGGCTTAATTTTTACGCCCAGAGGAATGAAAGTGCCCGAAGGCTCAATGGGTAAAGTTTCGCCCGGATATGAAATACAAATTTTAGATGAAAAGCTAGACGAAGTAAAAGCCGGTGAAGACGGACAAATAGCTGTTGCCACTTATCCCGTAAAACCACTTGGTTTGCTTACAGGCTATGATGACCCAGATAAGAACAAAGAAATTTTTAAAGGCGGTTGGTATCTTACCGGCGATACTGCATATATGGACAAAGAAGGCTTTATTCATTTTATCGGTAGAGTAGACGATGTTTTTAAAAGTTTGGATTATCGTATCAGCCCGTTTGAAGTGGAAAGTGAAATTATGGAACATCAAGCAGTTATGGAGGTAGGAGTTATTCCTACTGTAGATGATAGAGACCGGATTGTTCCCAAAGCCTTTATCGTGTTGAAACCCGATTTTTTTGCCAACAAACAAACCGCATTGGATTTGTTTCGATTTATCAGGGACAATATGGCGCCTTATAAGCGTCCGCGCTCAATTGAATTTATGGATGAGTTTCCAAAAACAATCAGCGCAAAAGTAATGCGTAAAGACCTACGCCAGTACGATAAAGAATTAAAAGAGAAAGGAATACGCGGAAAGCATGAATTTTTGGAGAAAGATTTTGCAAAAGAATTAAATTTAAGAAAACGCACATGATTTAAGCTAAACCATTAAGCTGTATTTATGAAGGTTTTAACCGATAAGCAGTATACAGCTTGATGGTACACTCAAATATTTTAAAATTTTAATTTCATATTATGATCAAACCCATTGATAAAATTACCAACGAAAAAGCATTGGAAAATGCTGTAAAACGTTACCGCGAGAAAGGAATTATATTGCCCACTTTTGCGCAACAAAAAAATCCGGATTTAATTCCCGAAAAAATCAAACAACAGTTGAGAAATATCAGCCTTTGGGATTTTCATCCCTTAAATCTATTTCGGATTACTTGGAAAAATGAGCCTAAGGATGTTGGCGGACTGTTTGGTAAACCCAATTATATTGAATTGCCAAAAGAAATTACCGGAGTAGATGCGCGTATTGTCTTAATGGTGGGTAAATGGTTTCCAACGGGAGCACACAAAGTGGGTGCTGCATACGGCTGTCTGGCTCCGCGAATTATTACCGGAGAATTTGATCCCGATTATCATAAAGCGGTTTGGCCTTCAACGGGTAATTATTGTCGCGGTGGAGCTTTCGATTCTAAATTAATGGATACCGAAGCCATTGCAATTCTGCCCGAGGAAATGAGTCGTGAACGCTTTGAATGGTTACGTGATGAAGCTAAAGCAACGGTGATAGCAACACCCGGAAGCGAATCGAATGTAAAAGAAATTTATGATAAATGTTGGGAGTTGCGCCGTACACGCGATGACGTTGTTATTTTTAATCAGTTTGATGAGTTTGGTAATGCAGCTTGGCATTATAACATCACCGGAAGTGCTATGGAAGAAGTATTTGATTTGGTAAAAACCGCTGAAAGCAATTTTGCCGCTTATGTGTCGGCTACAGGCTCTGCAGGAACTATTGCAGCCGGCGATTATTTACGTACCAAATTCCCTTTCTTGAAAGTTGTCGCTTCAGAAGCCTTACAATGTCCTACAATTTTGCGTAACGGATTTGGTGCACATCGTATTGAGGGGATTGGCGACAAACACATTCCTTGGATACATAATGTGAAAAATACCGATGCGGTAACTGCTATTGACGATGAAGATACCATGCGTTTATTGCGTTTATTTAATGAGCCGGAAGGACACAAGTATCTTAAATCAATAGGTGTCGATGATGAAACCATTAAAAACTTGCCCCTTTTAGGGATTTCGAGTATCGGAAATTTGCTTTCGGCAATAAAAACGGCAAAATATTTTGAAATGACCGGAGAGGATATTGTTTTTACGGTAGCCACCGATTCATCGGCAATGTACATTTCGCGAATTGATGAATTACGCGATGAGCGAGGCAATTACACAGAGATTCAGGCTGCAAAAGATTTTGAAAAGTGCCTTTCAGGACAACTTACCGATAATATGCGTGAATTGAACTATCAAGACCGGCGAGCCATCCATAATTTGAAGTATTTTACATGGGTTGAGCAACAGGCAAAAGATATTCACGATTTGGAAGCATTGTGGTATGACCGCCGTATTTGGGATACTATGTTTCATCAAGTACATCGTTGGGATGAGTTAATTACGGAGTTTAATGAACGAACGGGTTTGTTAAATAATTTGTAAAAGAACGCTTATTAATTATGTAAAGGTTCAAATTGTTCCTTGAACGTTTGAATGCTTAATCTCAACTTAAAATTATTTCTAAAATGTGTACCCGCAGCATTTATGCTGCGGGTAAATAAATATTAGGGAAACAGGTATTAGTTTAATTTTGTGAATTATATAGGGGTGAGATTGCATATATTCTAAAAAAGTTTTTTAAATCAATAGTCAAAGTCGTTTAGTTAAGAATTGTATATAATATATTATTTTAAAGCAAATTGACAGCTTACTTGAAAAAATTTATGCACTTTTTTAGGCTGAAAGCCTTTGTTAATTCAACCCAATGGCAACGCCTTGGATTAAACCAAATTCTTAGTAGCCTACGCCCTGAAAGGCAAATTAAATTGTAGTTACAGTGCGCATATAATTCAAATTTCGCACTCTTTGCCTAAACGACATTGAATCAATAGCCGTAGCATTTATGCTACGGGTTAAAATATATGTATAAAGATTGGCTTTAGCCAAAAAAAATCAGTAAGGTAATTTGCTTATATTGGCTTTCAATTAAAATAATCATGTTTCTTAATCTGTCTTTACATAAAAAACTTCATGCAGCATCCGGAGAATTACTTTTGGATATTGATTTTACCATAAACAAAGGTGAAATTGTTTGTATCTTTGGAAAATCAGGAGCTGGCAAAACAACGATTTTGCGTATGCTTGCCGGATTAAGCACACCCGACAGCGGAACCATTAGGGTTAATGATGAGATTTGGTATGATAGCGTGCAAAAAATTAATTTACCGGCTAAAAATCGTTCAACCGGCTTTGTTTTTCAAAATTATGCACTTTTCCCGAACATGACTGTTCGCCAAAATCTTGAATTTGCTTTTAAAAATAAAAAGCGTGTGGATGAATTACTTCAATTTACCGGTTTGGAAAATTTACAAAACCGTTTGCCCGAAACACTTTCAGGAGGACAGCAGCAACGTGTGGCTTTGGCAAGAGCATTAGTTACACAGCCACAACTTTTATTGCTTGATGAACCGCTGTCGGCATTGGATATGCAAATGAGGCAAGATTTACAAAATTTAATCTTAAAAATCAATAAAGAATTAAATATCTCGATGATTATTGTCAGTCATGATTTGGCTGAGATTTTTAAACTTGCCCGGCGCGTATTTGTTATTGACGAAGGAAAACTACTTAACAGTGGAGCACCGTCAAAAGTATTTGCACACGAAAGTTTCAGTGCAAAATTTCAGTTTATTGGCGAAGTGTTGGAAATTAATAAAGCAGATACCATTTATATACTGGTTGTTTTAATCGGCAACAATTTAATAAAAGCAGTAATTACAAAAGAAGAAGCAGCAACTTTCTCCGTAGGAGAAAAAGTAATTGTTGGATCAAAGGCATTTAATCCGATTATTCAGAAAATGGATACACAAAAATTGGGCAAGCGAATAAAAAATATTTGGTTTCCCCAAAAATAGTATTTTATTGATTTTTTTTTATAATTTTTTATAGCAAGGTAAATATTTTTTCCGGTACAAACTAAATGCTAATTTTACACTAAGTACCTGATTACGTATTGAAGGTATATCCTCTTTCGAATCATAAATATTTCTTAAACCGTGTATGTATCTGAAATCTAAAAATATTTCTTTCCACATAATTCCAAAACCAAAGGAAGCACCGGCATCCATTTTATTGTATGAATAAGGAAAAAACGGTTCAAAAGGCAGCTCGTAACTTCCAACATAAGCGTGTATATTACTTTTATAGTCTGCTAAATATGATAATGATAATCCGGTAGTAAGGTAGTAATCAATTTTTCCTGGAAAATTAATTTTGGCCAATACTGGAATTGTAAAATAATTTAAGCGGTTATCAACATCAACCTGGGTATCAAATCGTGGATAGAATGTATATTTAGCCCCTTTTTGTGCAAACATGGGTTCAAAAAGTAGTGAGAAATTACGTTTAAATTCATATTCGTAGAAAAAACCAAAGGTAACACCAATTTTTGGTAAATCGGTGGCTGTAAAATCATTCCCTGTTAGGCTTGAAATCATACTACCACCGGATAAGCCAAATCTATATTGTGCTGTTAAGTTGGGTATTACTGCTGATAACAGAATAATAAGTATGATTTTTTTTACAAACATTTCAATTTGCTAAAAGATAGTTTAATCTAAAATAGAGTTAAATGTTAAACCAAAGGTAAACACCCTGTTTTTAAAATTCAAATCCGAATTATTTCCTGTCTTATCAAGTGTAATTAATCCGAGATTATACTTTAAATCAATTTGCAAAACCGGAGTAGTGCGCCTTCTTCTGTAACGGGTTCTTCGATGTCTTCGATTATCAAAGTAGTGAATATATCCAAAACCAAAAGAAAGTCCAATATCGTATAAATTAATCTGACCGGGAAATTCTAAATTAGTACCTGATGTATTGGTAATTACTCCGGCAGTATTTTCTGACATTTCCCATTTTTCGACTGCTGATACAGCATATGCACCATAGGGACCGATTTTTGCATAAAAATCTTCAAAATTTTCCATTACATAAACAGGTACCACAACATAATCCAATTGATATTTTGTATCTGTGGTAAAAACCGAAGTGGGTGTTTTTTCTATTCGTGTACGTTGCATACCTTGCATCGAATAAGAGATACCCGTTTCTATAATTAAAATATTATTTATCGGAAAATCAAATGAAAGATAAGGGGCTAAACCCAAACGTGCCCTTGTTTCCTCATTTTGTTCATCACCCACCAGTTTTGCCAAATTTAAACCCATTTGAAAACCTACCAGTGGTTGAGAAAAAGCGGGCTTAGCCAAAAAAAATAGTAATACGATGATACTTATTTTTATTTTTAACAACATCAAAAATTAATTTTACAATTAGTGTGTGAGAAAAAACTCATACGAATTACAAATCCAAATATATAGCTATTAAATCATTTAATAACAAAAAAACGTCCAAAATTAAGTTTTGTTTTAATGAGTGGTATTTTTTTATCAAATATTTTGCAATTTAAGATTTATTATCTATTTTTGACCAAACGTTCAGTCAAAATAAAATATTCTATGTCGCCCAGAACACCCGAACAATTTAAAGAGATTAGAGCAGAAAAAAAAGCACAAATCATGCAAGCAGCTTTGGAAGTTTTTGCAGAGAAGACTTTTCAGGGGGCTTCGGTTAGTATGATTGCAAAAAAAGCAGGGATATCAAAAGGCTTGTTATACAATTACTTTTCGAGCAAAGAAGATTTGCTAAAGCAAATTATTTGGCAAGTATGGAATAATTTTGTTGAACTGTTTGAAAGTAAGAATGCAGACAATTTTAATGAAACGGATTTTGAAGAAATTATCAAGCTTAGTTTTGATATGCTTAAAACCGATTATAAATTTTGGAAACTCTATATCTCATTGGTTATGCAACCGGCGGCCATTAAGTTTCTTGAAGAAAAAATTCCAGAGTTTATGGACGAATACTTAAATCTGTATGTAAATTATTATCAAAAAAAAGGGATTAAAAACCCACTTGCAGAGGCAAGGCTACTTGGTTCAGCTCTGGATGGCGTTTCCTTAAATTATATTCTTGATCCGGAAAATTTTCCGCTTGAAGAGGTACAAAGACTAATTATTGAAAAATTTAAATAATAAACAAATGAGCAGAATTTTTATTGTAATAACCGGCTTAATTTTATTCCCTGCCTTAAATAATGCACAAAACCTAACGGCAAAAGAAATTATGATTAAAGCAGATAACTTACAACGTGGGAAAAGTAATAAATCACAAATGACCATGCAAATTATTCGTCCTAAATGGACACGAACCATCAGTATGAAATCATGGTCAAAAGGCAAGGACTACTCAATGACCTATATTTTAGCTCCCGCAAAAGACAAAGGACAGGTTTTTATGAAACGTAAAAACGAAATGTGGAACTGGGTACCCACCATTAACCGTATGATTAAACTGCCTCCCTCAATGATGAGTCAAGGTTGGATGGGCTCGGATTACAGTAATGATGATATACTCAAAGAAAGCTCAATTGTGGTAGATTATGAACATAAAATTATTGGTGAAGAAAAAGTTTCGGACTTAGATTGTTATAAAATAGAGATGATACCTAAAGAAGATGCTGCTGTAACTTGGGGGAAAGTGATTAAATGGATTAGCAAAAAAGAGTATTGGCAAATAAAAACCGAATATTACGATGAGGATGATGAATTAATACGTACAGAAATTGCCTCTGAAATTAAAAATTTTGGAGACAGACGTTTGCCTTCTAAACTTGAAATTATTCCTGCGGATAAACCCGGACACAAAACACTTGTACGAATAAATTCCGCCACATTTAATATCAATATTGATGAAAATTTCTTTTCGCAACAGAATATGAAAAGAGTAAGATAATTGAAGATTTAAGGATCAATGTAATAAACCATTTGCCTAATACGGATACAAAAAATCAAATATCATGAATCTACGAATAGCTTGGCGGAACATCTGGCGAAATAAAAAACGAAGTTTAATTACCATAAGTTCTGTTGTTCTTGCTGTTGTTTTGGCAACTTTTACCCGTTCCTTTCAGGAGGGAACTTATGAATTAATGATTGAGAATGCCATTGGTAAATTTTCGGGTTATGTACAAGTTCACCAAAAAGATTATTGGGAAGACAAAAGTTTGGATAACGGAATGGAGCTTTCGGACAGCTTAATTCGTACGATTTTATCGACTCAAAATGTAGAAGGTGTAAATATTCGCATTGAAAGTTTTTCTTTGGCATCGAATAAAAACAATACTAAAGGTACTTTGGTGATGGGTATTGAGCCTAAAAAAGAAGACTCCTTAATTGATTTGTCAAATAAAATTATTAAAGGAGCTTATTTCAACAAACACGACAAAGGGATATTAATCGGCTCTAAATTGGCTCAATACTTAGAATTAGATGTAGGTGATTCCTTAGTGCTTATGGGACAAGGACATTGGGGCAATACGGCAGTAGGAATATTTCCTGTAAAGGGCATTGTAAAAATGCCTGCTCCGAACATTGACCGGCAAATTGTATTTATGCCGCTGAAAACAGCGCAAGAATATTTTAGTTTTCCGAATGGAGCCACATCTTTGGTAATAAAATTTAAAGATGCTGATTTAACACAAAAAATTTGTAACAGGCTCAATTCAAGATTGGATACCACACAATATAAAGCTATGAGTTGGCAAAAAATGTCGCCCGAAATGTTGCAGCAAATTCAAAGCGACCGTATTAGCGGAATTATGATGTTGAATATTTTGTATATGATTATTGCATTTGGCATATTCGGTACGGTATTGATGATGACCGAAGAGCGTAAGCGCGAATTTGCCATGATGATAGCTATTGGAATGCAAAAAACCAAGCTGGCAATTATAACATTATATGAGGCTTTGATAATGAATTCGCTGGGAATAATTATAGGTATCGGCTTAAGTATTCCTTTGGTGGTTTATTACCATTATTACCCTATTGAAATGAGCGGAGAAATGGCTAAATCAATTGAAAAATTTGGTATGGAGCCGGTATTACCCACCATGATAAGTTTTAAAATTATTTTAAAACAAGCATTGACAGTGTTAATAATTACTATTGTAGCTGCAGCATACCCTTTATGGTCTATCTTAAAACTAAATGTAATTAAAGGATTAAGAAGGTAGTATAATGAATAAGACAAATTAATCATGGATAATAAATAATTAATTTCTAAAATCTAAATCTTACAATGGCAAATATAAATTTACAAATGGCATGGCGAAACATCTGGCGAAATAAATTGCGTAGCTCGGTAGTAATTGCTGCCATAACAGTAGGTCTTTTTGGAGGATTGGCAGCATCGGGTATTATGAAAGGCATGGTAATGGATATGATTGATAATGCATTGGAGAATACGGTTTCACACATTCAAATCCACGATGAACACTTTATTGATAACAGTGAAGTGGTTTTTCTAATGAAAAATAGTAATATATTAGTTCAAAAAATAAATTCTGAGCCCGAAGTTGAAGCAGTATGTGAAAGAACTAAAGCTTTTGGTATGGCATCAACGGCATCTAAGGCGCTTGGGGTAATGATTAACGGTATTGAACCGGACAAAGAAAAAAAAGTTACGAAAATCTATACAAAACTTACCGATAGTTTAAGCAGCTATTTTACAACGGAAAAAAAGAACCGGATTTTAATCAGCCAAAAATTAGCCGATAAATTAAATGCAAAAGTAAAGTCTAAAATCATATTAACATTTCAAGACTATGACGGCAATCTAACCGGCGCAAGTTTTAAGGTAGAAGGTATTTTTAAAACACAAAATGCAATGTTCGATGAGCAAAATGTATTTGTACGAAAAAAAGATTTAGACAGATTGTTAAATATGCCGGCAAATACTTCGCATGAAATTGCTGTTTTGTTAAAAGATTATCATAAAACACCCGAAGTAGTGGATAAATTAAAAAAAATAACATCGTATCATATTGAGGCTTGGAACAAAATTGACCCGTACCTTGAACTTACAACTTCATTAACCGGATTTATGCTCTTGATATTTATGACGGTAATATTGCTGGCACTGGGTTTTGCTATTGTAAATACCATGTTGATGGTTATTTTGGAACGTACTAAAGAATTGGGAATGATTATGGCGATTGGGATGAATAAGCGTAAAGTATTTATCATGATTATGCAAGAAACCACCCTTCTTACACTTACGGGTGGAATATTGGGAATACTTGTTTCCATTATTTTTATCACTTATTTTGGAAAAGCAGGCATTGATATTTCGGGTGTGGCACAAGGTATTGAAGCACTTGGATATAGTTCGGTGATGTATCCGCAGCTTAGTTTGACAGATTATTTACAAGTGATTGTCATGGTTTTGCTTACCGGCATTATTTCATCAATTTTCCCAACAATAAGAGCCATAAAAATGAAACCGGCAGAGGCAGTAAGAATGGATTAGATTTTTGATTATAAAAACATAAAATTATGAGTATTATACAAATTGAAAGTTTAAAAAAAACATATCGTGAAACCGAAGTGGAAGTTCATGCGGTAAATGGTATTGATTTATCTTTTGAAGCAGGTGAATTTGCCGCAATTGTGGGACCAAGCGGTTCCGGAAAAACTACACTCTTAAACCTGATTGGTGGTTTAGACAGCCCTACGGAGGGTAAAATCGTTATTAACAATACCAATATCAGTAATTTGAGTGCTTCACAAATTATTGATTTCAGATTATGGAATATTGGCTTTGTTTTTCAGGCATACAACCTTATTCCTGTGCTTACCGCTAAAGAAAATGTAGAATTTATTATGCACTTGCAAGGAAGAAAAAAACAAGAACGCGAACAAAGAACAAAAGACCTGTTAACGTCCGTAGGATTAGGCAATCGCCTAAATAGCCGACCTTCACAACTATCCGGCGGACAACAACAAAGAGTTGCCGTAGCTCGTGCTTTGGCAAGTAAGCCCAAATTTGTTTTAGCTGATGAACCTACAGCTAATTTAGACAGCAAATCAACGGAAAATCTTTTAGATATTATGGAAAAACTAAATCGTGAAGAAAACATAACCTTTATCTTTTCAACGCATGATGCCAGAGTAGTAAAAAAAGCGCACAGAGTAATTACCATCGAAGATGGTAAAGTGGTTTCAGACGAAAGGAAATAAATTAGAAACTTCAAATCATCCAAAGGACATTTGAACGTTTCAAAACAAACTTCAAATCGTCAGAAAAATATTTGAACGCTAAAGAATTGCATAATGAAAAAACGGAGTATTATTTTATGGTCAATCCTATTTTTAGTCAATACTTATCTTTTTTCGCAAGAAGAGCTTAAAAATTGGGAATTAAGCGGATACATTACAAACATGCAAACTGTTCAGTTTCAAAATATTGATAGTAATTGGATTAATGATAATTTAATACACAATCGCATAAATTTTACTTGGTATCCAAACGATAAATGGACTTTTAAAATAGCTATGCGAAACCGTATTTTTACCGGCGAAAGTGTAAAATTAATTCCCGGATATGCTGATTTATTAAAAGATGCCGATCAGGGTTTTCTTAATCTGAACAGGAACATAATTAAGGCACAGTCCGCAGTATTGAATACAACAATTGACCGTTTGCTTTTACAATACGAAACAGGAAAATTCATTGCCACAATAGGACGACAGCGTATTAACTGGGGAAAAACTTTTGTATGGAACCCGAACGATTTATTTAATGCCTACTCATTTTTTGATTTTGATTACCCTGAAAAACCCGGAAGTGATGCCTTGCGCCTGCAATATTACACAGGAATTGCTTCATCTGTTGAATTAGCTGCAAATATTAAAACCATTAAAAATCAACTTGGTAATACTGAAGAAAACAAATACACCATAGCCGCACTTTGGCGATTTAATAAGTGGGAATATGATTTTCAAATTCTTGCCGGATATTTTGAAAATAAAGATATAACACTGGGAGGCGCTTGGTCGGGTTCAGTTAAAAATTGGGATTTTAAAGGCGAGTTTAGCTATTTATATCCTGATGAAAACATGAAAGATACCAGCGGACAATTTATAGCTTCGATTTATTTAGGCTATATGTTTCCAAATTCATTGAATTTGCAATTTGAATTTTTATATATCGATATTCCTGCCGATGGAATTACCAATTTTTATCAGTATTATTATCAACCTTTGTCGGTAAAAACCTTGTCTTTTACTGAATACAATTTATTTAGTCAGATTTCTTATCCGATAAGTCCACTTTTAAATGCAAGTTTTGCATCTATGTACTATCCTAAAATTAAAGGATACTATATTGGTCCTTCGGTTGATTATTCGTTTACTGATAATTTGTATATGAGTATGGTTGTACAAAGCTTTAGTGGTGAAACTCCCAATCCTGTAACAGGAATAAAAGAGCGGAACAATGCTACCTTTATGTTTTTACGGTTAAAATGGAACTTCTAGTGTCATGTCAAGCACGTTGTGCGTATATTGAAGTTTTTTTGAGTATGACTAAAATATTCTTGATGCAACACTATAAAAAGAATTATTTTTTTCGTTCAATAACAAAACGAACCAATTCATGCAGCGATTTACGAGCTTCGTTATCAGGAAATTCATTTAAAATAGTTAATGCAAGGCTTTGGTATTCTTTCATTTTTTTTTCGGCATATTCAATCCCGCCGGTATTTTGCACAAACTTGATTATTTCCTGAACTTTTTTCGTATTATTATTGTGTTTGCTAATCATTTTTTTTATATCGAATAAGGTTCTTCCATGATTATTATCTGTAGAATCTTCCAGTACTACATCCACCCTTAATCCGTTAATACCCTTACGTTCATCCTGTTCAAAATTAAGATGGAATCCACTTAGGTCTAATTTCTCAAGTTCTGTAATCAGATATTCAGCCGGTACTCCCAGCTCAACCAGGGCTGCAATAGTCATATCACCTGAAATACCCGAAAAACAGTCAAAGTATAATATTTTCTCTTTCAGTTTAATCATCACTTACTTCCAGAAGTTTATTAAGATTACCCATTTTATATCCCTCCAGCTCCAGACATACATAGATAAACCCTAACTCCTTTAGTTTCATAGAAACTTTATCCATTGTTTCGGTATCCATCATCAGATCTATTTCATCCCTTGAAATTTCAATCCTGCCAATTTTATCATGGTGCCGGAGCCTTATCTGCCTGAACCCCATGCTGTGGAGAAAATCTTCACCAGTCTCAACCATATTCAGTTTTTCTCCTGTTATGGGTGAATTATATGGAAACCGGGACGCCAGACAGGCATAGGAGGGATGATCCCATGTTTTTAGTTTTAGATGTTTTGAAATTTGTCTTATTGAATTCTTATCCAGACCCGCCTCTTTTAGAGGGCTTTTAATTCCCAGTTCCCTGAGCGCACGCATTCCCGGCCGGTAATCATCCATATCATCAGTGTTGGAGCCATCGAAAACAATAGATATACCTTCTTTTTCTGACTCACTTATTATTCGCTTAAAAATGGAATTTTTACAATAATAGCACCTGTCAGGAGGGTTGGACACGATATCTGCGTCCAGTTCAGAAATTTCTATTATCCTATGCTGAACACCAATAAAAGCTGCCATTTTTTGAGCCAGCAATCTCTCCCATTGAGGCACTAATGGGGAAAAGACAGTTACAGCCAGACCTTTTTTTTCAAAAACGTCATAAACAGCTTTTGCAAGAAGAGTACTGTCCACTCCTCCGGAAAAAGCTACAGCAGAAACAGGATACTTTTTAATAGTTGTTAAAAGTGTCTGATACTTTAAATCTACGGACATAATCACCTCCTAACCTACGAGAAAGAGTTTATCGTATGTCAGGAGTTCGTCCCCTGTTTGCTTCCCTTCCAGGAAAGCACTCCCATACTATTATGAATATAAACCATTGTCAAACAAGTGGTTCTATGGATTATAGAAAACAGAACTTTATATCTGATAATCGGAAACAAACTTTTTTAAAGATTCCAGATGTCTCTGTTTCAGGTCTTCAAAGTTTATGCTATCGATTATTTTTGTAATGGTATTTCCTATATCGAGCCAGATGGGAATAAAAAAGCGGGATATACGTTCATCACACTTTGTGGGTTTATCAGGATCAATACAGGGAATTGGATATACGGTACCCTCAATATGCCTTATGACATCACCCAAAAGAATATCCCCGGGAGTCCTGACCAGAAAATACCCTCCTTTTGGCCCTTTCCGGCTGTCAACAAAACCACCCTTCTTAAGATCCAGAAGAATTTGCTCCAGAAACTTTTTAGGAATATCCTGTCTGACAGCCAGTTCCTTTATGGAAAGCAGCTTATCCGGATAATGCACCGAAAGATCCAGTATTACTTTAAGGGAATAGCCACATTTATAAGATATTTTCATAACTGCCTCTATTATAATATATATTATTTTTTCAATAAACAGTATGCCTCAAAAAGTATCTCAATTAACTAAATTGAAAAAGCAGGAATTATCTCTTCGTCTCTCAGGAGGTTGTAAATTTTTTCAAGGGCTTCACCCTCTGAGACATCATTTTCCAGATCCAGGTTTACACTGAATCCATGAAAGCTGTTGTTCCCTATATTAACAATAATATTTTCATTGGGCTGATTGAGTAACCCAAGACTTTCCAGATCATAATCATCAGCTTCCTGGATTGTTGTAATAAATATCTGCCCGGAATCTGTCATGATTCTTGCAAGTTCTCCCAGACGCCGTATAAACCCATCACGATCATTGTCCCATGAGCTGA
>JAKIUH010000399.1 GCA_021647685.1 Bacteroidales bacterium | reverse complement strand
CGGTACATGAGGTTTAAAATCTTCGCGCGGAGCATCAATCGTTTCCAACATTTTACTTAGAATATGTGCTCTACCCTCTTTTGCCTGATTTAAGGCTTTTTCCAAAATTTCGTAGGACATTCCATTAACTTTAATGTCCATTTGACATGCAGTAATCCCTTTTTCAGTACCGGTAACTTTAAAATCCATATCGCCTAGATGGTCTTCATCGCCCAAAATATCCGACAATACGGTATATCTTTCGGGATTATCCATAATCAAGCCCATGGCAATACCGGAAACAGGTCGTTTAATTTGAATACCGGCATCCATTAATGCCAATGTTCCTGCACAAACCGTTGCCATAGAAGATGAACCGTTTGATTCCAATATATCGGAAACTACACGAATTGCATATAAACTGTCATCGTCCTCAGGGAGCATACGTTTTAAAGCACGATGCGCCAAATTTCCGTGTCCGATTTCGCGGCGGCTTACACCCCGCACGGGACGTGCATCGCCGGTTGAGAATGGAGGAAAATTATAATGTAATAAAAAGCGGTCTCTGCCCTGTACCAATGCTTCGTCGATAATTTTTTCATCCAAGCGGGTACCCAGCGTAACTGTAGTAAGCGATTGTGTTTCGCCACGCGTAAAAATTGCCGAACCGTGTGCAGCAGGCAAATAATCTACTTCGCACCAAATAGGACGTATTTCGGTAGATTTCCTTCCATCAACACGGATGCCTTCGTCTAAAAGCAAATTACGCACTGCCTTTTTTTCAACATCATGGAAATAGATACCTGTTAAAAATCCAAGTTCTTCTTGTTCCTCTTCGCTGAGTGTTTCAACAAATTCTTCTTTAATTTGTTTAAAAGCATCACTGCGCTCATGCTTGGGTAATCCTTTTTTTGCAACATCATACACGCGTTGATAAGCAAAATCATATATTTTTTGATATAATTCTTCGTTTTTTTCTTCACGCTCATATTCACGTTTTACGACTTTCAGATCATTAGCCATATCAATTTGTGCCTGACACTGAACTTTTATGGCTTCGTGTGCAAAATGAATTGCTTCGAGCATTTCCTGTTCAGAAACTTCATCCATTTCACCTTCAACCATCATCACATCATCAATGGTGGCAGCTACCATAATATCTATATCGGCACGCTCATTTTCTTCCATCGAAGGATTAATCATTAATTTTCCATCAATTCGAGCCACACGCACTTCGGAAATAGGTCCTTCAAAAGGCACATCGGACACAGAAAGGGCAGCCGAAGCAGCCAGCCCTGCAAGAGAGTCGGGCATATTTTCAGAATCGCCGGAAATTAAACTTACGGTAACAAAAGTTTCGGCATGATAATCATCAGGGAATAAAGGTCGTAGTGCTCTATCAACTAAGCGAGCAACTAAAATTTCACTATCACCGGGTCTTCCTTCACGGCGTAAAAATCCTCCGGGGAAACGCCCAACGGCTGAAAAGTTTTCTCTATATTCTACCGATAAGGGCATAAAATCGGCATCTTGTTTTTGTTCTTTTGCGGAAACAACAGTTGCCAAAAGCATTGTATTTCCCATTTTGACGACAACAGAGCCGTCTGCTTGTTTTGCCAGTTTTCCTGTTTCAAGGGTGATTATTCTTCCGTCACCCAAATCAATATCTTTTTGATATAAATTGTACATGATATTATTGTATTATTTTAATAATTTTAAGAGGGAAAGATATACAAAAAAGTGTGAATTAAAAAATAAGGAGTATTTATCTTAAATGAAAAATACTATCCTAAGACAGTATATCTTCTGTGTAGTCGGGTATAATGCAGCCTCTTTTTTTGTTTTAATTCTTTTAGAACAAAGCTAAATTGAATAAAAAAAGGCAATTAAAATTGCCCTTTTTTATATTATCTTCTTAATCCTAATGACTTAACAATTGCACGATAACGTTCAATATCTTTCCTTTTCAGATAGTCAAGAAGTCTTCTTCTTTTACCCACCAATTTAATCAAAGCTCTTTGTGTGCTGAAATCTTTTTTGTTGCTTTTCAGGTGTTCGGTCAAATGACTGATTCGATAAGAAAAAAGCGCTATTTGTGCTTCAGAAGTACCTGTATCGGACTCTGATTTACCATAAGTCTTAAAAAATTCTTTCTTCTTTTCAGTTGTTAAATACATATTCTTTCTTGTTTATAATATTTACCACTCCATAATGAGCCTGCAAAATTAGCTATTTTATTTTAATTAGCAAGATTTTGTTGTAAAATTTATAAAATTCATTTGAAATTTCGTTTTAATCAATATATTTACACTTTAAAAACTGTTGATTTATGTTATCATTTGTCATCCCTGCCTATAATGAGGAGAAAAATATTGAAACTATGTATGCACGCATTAAAACTTTAATGCATGAAATTAAAGACGAATTTGAGCTAATTTTTATAAACGATGGCAGTTCTGATAACACTTTTGAAAAACTGAATGATTTAGCAAAGCATGATAAGAAAGTTAAAATAATCCATTTGACCCGTAATTTTGGGCATCAGGCGGCACTTACTGCCGGCTTAAAACTGGCAAAAGGCGATGCTGTTATCTCGATGGATTGCGATTTGCAAGATCCTCCTGAATTAATAAGCAAAATGTATCAAAAATGGAAAGAGGGATTTGATATTGTTTATGCACGGCGATTAAATTACCGTAAAGATAATTTTTTTAAAAAACTGGGATCAAAAATCTATTACCGTATTTTAAATAATTTTTCTTTTGTTGATATGCCCCGTAATGTAGGTGATTTTCGATTAATAGATAAAGCAGTTTTACAAGAAATAAACAATATGCCCGAACATTCGCGCTATTTGCGCGGTATGGTTGCATGGACAGGTTTTTCGCATACCTATGTAGATTATCACCGACCGGACAGAGCTGAAGGAGAATCAGCTTATTCCTTAAGTAAATTAGCACGCTTGGGAATGGATGGCATGTTTAATTTTTGAAAGTGGGATATTATAAGCAAGCAGCGCATCAGGGTTTAACTCAATTTGGTATTGTTTAACATAACCACCAATGGATGCCACTTCCGACACACCTTCCACGGTTTGCAAAGGATAACGCAAATACCAATCTTGAATGGAGCGCAACTCTGCCAAATCATGTTGCCCTGTTTTTTCCACTAGCGCATATTCATACACCCAACCCACACCTGTGGCATCAGGGCCAAGCTTAGGCGAAACGCTGGCTGGAAGTCTATCTGCTGCGTAATTCAGGTATTCCAACACACGGGTTCGCGCCCAATACATGTCCGTGCCATCTTCAAAGATGACATACACCATAGAAAATCCGAAAAAGGAATAACCACGCACCACTTTGGTGTTCGGCACAGACAACATGGCTGTGGTCAGCGGGTAAGTCACTTGGTCTTCCACCACTTGCGGTGCTTGCCCTTCAAAATCAGTGAATACAATCACTTGCACATCGGATAAATCAGGAATCGCATCCAATGGTGTGTTTTTCATGGCTTGAAACCCTGCAAAGGTAATCAAAAGCGTGGCAATCAATACCAAGAAGCGGTTTTTAATGGATATTTCAATCAGTGAACGAATCATTATGGGTGCGCTCCATGTTGATGTTGTATATCCATGTCATCCATTTGCATAGCGCCATCCATACCCATGCCGTCCATGTCCATTTCATCCATTGTCATGCCTTGCATATCTGGTGCTGGCGTATTGCTTTGATTCAACACTTCCATCATTTTGGCAGTGGCTTCTTTAAGTTTGGATTCTGAATCAATCAGGAATTGTCCAGACGTAACGACCGCTTCTCCAACTTTGATACCTTCTTTTATTTGTACGAAACCATCCGTTTCTACCCCAAGTGTAACCTTACGAGGTTCAAATTTTCCTGCTTCCCTTTGCACAAAAACCTGCTCTTGCACACCTGTCCGTATAATGGCTGCGGCAGGAATCACAATCGCCTGAATTTGTTTGCTGGCTTTCACATTCACATTG
>JAKIUH010000398.1 GCA_021647685.1 Bacteroidales bacterium | reverse complement strand
GCAGGTTTAAAATCATTAACTTCCTTTTCGTATTTATCGGTTTCAAATTGAGTAAGTACGGTATTGGCATTTCCAACATCCAAACCTATTGCTGTTGATTTATCGCCACCGGCAAGCATAATTGAATTAAGGCTATAACCTTCGCTGGTAAGGGTTAAAGGATTTTTTACTACTTCAACATTTGCAATATCATGAAACTCATTATGGAAAGCATCTACTAATTCACTAAACATAGCCCCCCCGCCGGTTAAGAAAATTTTATCAGCTTTTTCAAAATCCGAATCACTAAACGACCTGCGTAATACCGGCGAAATAACATGTTCGTAATATCTTTCCAAAACATGTTTGCGTAATTCAACTATATTTATTCTTTTTCTATCCAGTATTATATGATCATTACGGAAAGACATGTCCAACTGCTTTTCGGTTTTTAAACCCAAATAATATTTATTGGAAAGCTGACGCATAAACATATCAACGGCATATTGCATTCCCGTAATACTCGTGGCAGTACGATGAACAATACCGGTTTCTGTACTTAATACAGCCTCACAAGTTCCATAACCTAAACTCACTACAAAAAAGTTTCCGTCTGCATTTTCATCACCTACACGCAAGGCAATAATATTCCCAATCATTTCAGGTAAAATTTCAACTTTTTGAATATGTGGCTTTATTTTAGCACGTTTTTTATTGCTGAATGTACCTTGATAGTATTCAATAGCATCTATGCTTTGAATAACTTCTTCTGCTTTCTTTTTATAGATAGAATAGGTAGAAAATGGAAATCCGGTGGTTAAGGCAAGCGGGCGATTATTGGTATTATTTGCCAATAAAATACCGGCTTTTACGAAAAGTAAATAATCCAATTCATCGGGAGCACTGTTAATTGCTTTATTTGGAGACATGCCCTCTGACAAAGCCAAATCGCCCAAAATATAAGCTTGTTCATTTTCATATAATTGAAGTCCTCCCAATAAATCCTTTGATACAAAATTTAAATCGCTTGCGGTGGCTTCAAATAAACTTGGGAAACTATAACTTTTCTTTTTCATTATTTTCGTAGATTATTGTTTTTTATATAATTATTTACATTTTGTAACTTTCAAATACTATACCAAAATCTTTATTCGATACTTTGCCCGATATATTAATTTATATATTCAACTAATTATCAATAAATTATAAATATAATATTATTAATTATAAATTTTAATCTTTAACGATTAAATATTAGAGTATTTCTTATACTCCTAAATATAACTATATTTGAACTACTTTTTTCCTATTGTATTTTTTATCTGCTAAAGCAGATAAAGCAGCTAAAAACAGCACTAAATGAAAACAAAGGTATTTGAAAAGATGCTTAAAAATCGCTATCCTGTAAAAGAAATGATTTCCTTTATGGAGGACCATCCGGAAGTTTTTGATAAAGTTGCTCAATTAGCAATTTCAGGAAATCAAAGCTATGCTTGGCGTGCAGCTTATTTACTAAATAATTACATTAAAAATAATGATGTACGCATACAAAAATTCACAAGCCTTATTATTGACTCAATAAGCGCTAAGCAAGACGGACATCAACGGGAGTTGTTAAAAATTTTACAAAAAATAGATTTAGATGATGAACATGAGGGACGTTTATTCAATATTTGTATCACCATATGGGAGAATTTGAGCAAACAATCATCGGTTCGATACACTGCACTGCTTTTAATCATAAAAATTGCAAAAAAGTACCCTGAATTGGCTAATGAGCTGGAATATTTAACGGAAGCACATTATATAGAACCATTATCCAAAGGAATTAAACATTCAGTTTATAAAATAAAAAATAATTTTAAAATAAACTCATGAAGTACATTGATTTATCACACACTTTTAAAAAAGATATGCCTGTTTTCCCCGGCGACAGCATTGCTGAACTCAAACAAGTGGCTTTTTTTGAAAAAAACGGCTATAATTCTTACTATTTACAAAGTGGAATGCACGTAGGTACGCACATAGATGCACCTTTTCATATGAAACCAAACGGGAAAAAACTATCAGAAATTGAACCGGAACATTTTATCGGGAAAGCTAAAATTATCGATGTTCGAGGACAAAACCCAATCAAAGCTGATGCTTTAAATACCATTAAAATAGAGTACGACAATATCCTTTTATTATATACGGCACACGACAAATATTATAGAACAAATAAATATTATAAAAATTTTCCGGTGATAACTACTGCTTTTGCAGAGCTGGTCATTGAAAAAGGGATTAAAATAGTAGGTTTTGACAGTCCAAGCCCCGATGCCTATCCCTATGATGTGCATAAATTACTATTTGCAAATGATGTATTAATTATAGAAAACCTTACAGGATTGGGTCAACTATTAAATATTGATGAATTTGAAATTATTGCACTTCCTGTAAAATTTCATTCGGCGGGTGCTCCGGTGCGTGTTGTTGCCCGATTTTAAACTAAATTTTTTAAAAATTAAAAGCAAGAAATTTAGAAAACATATAAAACACAACAGTTCAGTTTATTAAGTAAGTATTTTCAAGAATATTTATTCATCAATTCAACGATTAAAACCGAAAACTTTCATCTATTTTTGTAAATTTTCTTGAAAAACAATGATTTATAAAAATATTATATTATCTTTGCAGTATAATTAATACAATTTTTAATATTATCATGAAAGAAGGAACAGTAAAATTTTTTAATGACACCAAAGGATTCGGTTTCATTAAAGACTCAGAATCAGACAATGAGTACTTTGTACACGTAACAGGTTTAATCGATGAAATCAGAGAAGACGACCAAGTTACTTTTGAACTTACCGAAGGTAGAAAAGGATTAAATGCAGTAAATGTTAAACTTGCATAGTTTATATATTTGATCTGAAAATTTAATCGAAAGCCTTGCATAAATGCAAGGCTTTTTTGATTTTAAAAAGTCTATATTTATTTCTTTAAAACTTTTGAACGTCCAAAGGACTTTCAAACGTTCTGAAAATAAAAAAAATGTTTTAATCAAGAAATCTGTATAAATCCAATTAACTTGTGGATATAATATAGTTTGTATTACACACCTATCTTTGTGATGATATAATACCAAAACGTTCAAATGTCCTCCCGAACGATTTGAAGTTTTTAAAATCCTACAGGTTTAATATAATATTCTAAATATCAACAAAATAAAATATACAACTTAGTTGTTCTGAATTTAAACATAGAATAACATAGAATAAAAAAGCTAAATTTTTTAGAATAAAATAATTATCCAAGAAACAGGAAATTAAAATGAGTAAAGCCAATTCTTGCAAAATTGGCTTTACTCATTAAAATACTGTATAAAAAAACTGGACGCAACTATTTATGCTTCTTTTTGTTCGCTATCAATACTTTTACTGTTTGTATCCGGTTTTTTATCCTTTTTTGATTTTTCAATGACAATATTAATCTTATCTTTCTTTTTATCAAACTTCACATGAATAGTATCGCCTTCAGAAATTGAAGCCTCAATAATTACTTCTGCCATTTCATCTTCAAGATATTTCTGAATAGCACGTTTAAGCGGTCTAGCTCCAAATTTACTATCGTAACCTTTTTCTGCAATAAAGTTTTTAGCTTCTTTGGTGATAATTAGTTTATACCCCATATCCTCAACACGCGAATATAAACCTTCTAATTCAATATCAATAATCTTATGTATATCTTTAAGAGATAGTGAGTTAAATAAAATAACATCATCAATTCTATTTAAAAACTCAGGGGCAAAAGCCTTTTTTAATGCCTTTTGAATAATGCCTTTATTGCGGTCTTCATTAAATTCTGTGTTACCAAAACCTACTCCGCGACCAAAATCTTGAATCTGACGCGAACCAATGTTCGAAGTCATCAAGATAATTGTATTCTTAAAATCTACCTTTCTTCCTAAACTGTCGGTCAGTTGCCCTTCGTCTAAAACATGAAGTAACAAATGAAAAACATCCGGA
>JAKIUH010000397.1 GCA_021647685.1 Bacteroidales bacterium | reverse complement strand
AGATAATCATAAACATCAAGCAAAACATGATCGTAATCAGGTTTATCCTGCATGGTTTCAGGATCACCCAGCGCGTGCATTAAAATTACCGGCGCACCTGAACTGACGGCAAACTCCATGCTGTCAGGGTCATGGGTAAGCGCAGATACATCATTTATGATGTGGGCACCCGCCTTAGTAGCCTTTTCCATGACAAAACTGTTCCGGGTATCAACTGACAGCGCAACACCTTCGTCCGCCATTGCGTCAATTACCGGTATGATACGGTCAGCTTCTTCGCCTTCCCACACCGGTGTGGCACCCGGCCGGGTTGATTCGCCGCCAATATCGAGTATGTCGGCGCCCTCTTCATCGAGCTTTAAGGCATGTTCAATCGCCGCTTCACTGCCGGCAAAGCGGCCGCCATCGGAAAAGCTGTCGGGTGTCGCGTTGACAATGCCCATGATGCGCGTGCGGTCGAGTGCCAATCCGGCCAGATCCGGCCTGGACCCCACGACCCGGTGCAATATTGCGTGGGCCTCATTCTGGGAAATCTGGGATTGCACCAGGCCATCGAATATTTCGTCCATGCGAAACGTGCGGTTGCCGGTCCATTCCCCCTGGCGCTCGATCAGTTCAATACCGGAAAACTTTATTTTGGCGCGGCCATTCAGAACCAACTGATCGCTAGCCCCGTCGTCAATGCCGGTTCCCCCGACCAATCGCCCTACGGGGCGCAAATAGATCCCTGCCTTCTTCACGGCCATGTTCGCCTTTGTTCATCTGTAAAGTCTCTAAAAACTCTAAAGTTTGCCTGCGAGCCCGCTCCCCATAACCAATTCGCCAGACCAGTCTGTGATAGCAAATCATAGCCGATCAGTCATCAACTTACCGGAACCATTGACTAAAATTGCAATAGCCGAGGCTATCGGCTGAAAGATTCCACACGGCTGGAATGCTAAAATGCACATGGCCGCAAAAGATTTCTCTTGCGGCCATGCTTGCTATTTTACAATTAACTTTCAAAAGCTTAGCTGCGATACTTGATATGCGTCCAATCAACAAGCTCAACTTCATATGCGGTTTGTGCGCGCGCTTAACTCGACGGCTGCGGCTCCATCCCACCGGTATTGCCATCATCGCGCGACGTTGGCTTTACGACACCCGTGCTTGGCACCGCCGGCGCCGATGGCGTTTTGTCGTCATCGCCATTATCGCGCACGGGCTGGCTCCCCTTCAGCAGGTCTTCAATTTCCTTACCGGACAGGGTCTCAAACTCCAATAAACCATTAGCAACCGCATGTAATTTATCGGTATTGGTTTTTTTGTAAACAGCAAGTACGGATTTAATTTTCTTTTGCGGGTCAAATTCAGTGTTCTTAATTAAATCAATCAATTGATTATAAGTTTCTTTATCCGCATTTTTTAAAGCATTAATCAACAAAAAAGTTTTTTTATTACTTAATATGTCATTGCCGATTTTTTTACCGAATGTATTAAAATCTCCAAAAGAGTCTAAATAATCATCTTGTAATTGAAAGGACAAGCCTAAATTTACTCCAAAATCATAAATATGTCGAATATCCTCTTTAGGAGCATCAGCCATAATTGCTCCAATTTGTAAACTTCCTGCAATAAGCACCGATGTTTTTAAACGAATCATTTCGATGTACTCTTCTTCACGAACATCCAAGCGGGTTTCAAAATCCATGTCGTATTGCTGACCTTCGCAAACTTCCATTGCCGTTTGATTAAAGGCTTTTAAAACAGCAGCTAAATATTTCTCATTGGTTTCCGATATAAGTTGATAGGCTTTTATGGTCATGGCATCTCCCGAGAGAATGGCTGTATTTTCCGACCATTTTTTATGAACAGTAGCCTGATTTCTGCGAACATCGGCTTTGTCCATAATATCATCGTGCAGAAGGGTAAAATTATGAAAGACTTCCAATGCTAATGCCGGACGTATAATATCTTCGATATTATCTTTATATAAATTATAAGCTGCCAAAACCAAAACCGGACGAATACGTTTTCCTCCAATACTCAAAATATATTTAATCGGTTCGTATAAACCTTTGGGTTCTTGCTCAAGTGATAATTCCTTGATGTTTTGTTCTACAATACTTTGTAATTCGTTTAGAGAATACATTATTTATGTAATATTATTTTCCATTTAATATTTTATCGGTAACCGTGTGTTTTAAAGTTAATAAAAGCGAAGGCAATAAAATCAGGTTTGAGAGCATTGCCACCAATAAAGTAATTGAAACCAGCAAGCCTAATGCTTGAGTTCCTCCAAAATTAGATAAAGTAAACATTCCAAAACCAAAAAACAGGATACTTGCCGTATAAATTATACTAACTCCGGTTTCGCGCAAAGCCAAAATTGCCGATTTTTGAATATCACCACCCGTAATTTGTAAATCAAGCCGGTATTTAGCCAAAAAATGAATGGCATTATCTACCGAAATACCGAATGCAATGCTAAATACCAAAACGGTTGAAGGCTTAATAGGTATATGAAAATATCCCATAATGGCAGCCGTAAATAATAAGGGGATGAAATTAGGTATTAAAGAAATCACAATCATTCGTAATGATTTAAACATAGTTGCCATAAAAAATGCAATCAAAACTATTGCCAGTGCCAAACTTTGCATTAAATTATTTACCAAAAAGCCCGTTCCCTGTGAAAAAACAATACTGGACCCGGTTACATAGGTTTTATATTTTTTATCAGGAAACAGTTCTTTGACACGCCGTTCAATACTATCGGTTATTTGCTTGGTTTGAATGGTGCCAATATCATTTAAGCGATAACTGATACGGGCAATTTGTCCGGTACTGTCAACAAATGCTTCAAGTGCATTGAGTCCTTTTTTTTCATCTTTTTCCGGTAAATATGGAAAAATAAATGCCAGTTCATTTTTTGAAGGCATTTTATAACTTCTTTCCTGACCATTGTAATATGCTTGCCGTGAAAATTTAAGTGCATCAATAATGGAAGTCGGTTTTGACAGTTCAGGGAATACTTGCAAATCAGTAACCAATTCATCGATTTTTTTTAAGGTTTTGTATTGATAAATACCTTTTTTCTTTTTGGTATCAATAACAATTTCCAATGGCATTACACCGCCAATATTGTTTTCCAAGAATTTTAAATCAGTATAAATCGGATTATCATGGGGTATATCATCTACAATAAAGGCTTGTGTTTTAATTAATGTGATACCAAATCCACCCAGAACTACAATTAATCCTACAATGGCATAAATCCATTTTCTGCGTTTTAACACTAATTTTACCAAAACATCGATAATACCGTTAATAGGCTTGTATTCAAGATGTTTAATGTGTTTTTCTTGTGGTGGAGCCAAATAACTGAAAACAATGGGGATTAAAGTAATTGATAATACAAAAACACCCATGATATTTAAAGAGGCTACCACGCCAAACTCAACCAAAAAGCGATTTCCGGTAATAACAAATGTTCCAAAACCTAATGCAGTAGTTAAATTGGTTAAAAAAGTAGCATTTCCTACTTTACTGATTACTGTATGCAGAGCTTTGATTTTATTGCCATGAATTTTATATTCGTTGTGGTATTTATTCAATAAATAAACACTATTTGGAATACCAATAACAATTATTAAAGGCGGAATCATTCCTGTTAAGATGGTAATTTTATAATCAAAAATGCCCAAAGTGCCCATAACCCAAACCACACCAATACCTACAATGAGTATTGAAAAAAGGACTACTTTAAACGAACGGAAAAATAAATACAGGATAATGGCTGTTACAAACATAGCCAAGAAAGTAAAAATACCTAATTCTTGACGTATAAGTAATGAAATTTTATTGCGTGTAAAAGGTAAACCAGAAAAGTGCATCTTTAAACCATACTTTTCACCAAAAGCATTTGCCATTACTTCAATATGCTTCATGGGTTTTTCGCGCTTTTTGCTATTAATCAAACTTCTGTCCATAGCAACAGCCATTAAAACA